>JBBRMW010000028.1:0-33363 GCA_038230635.1 Aggregatilineales bacterium
CAATCCAGGGGTGTTGCAAAGTCTTTTACCCCACCCCCAACCCCTCCCCATTTCATGGAGAGGGGCGCCCGGAGATGGTTGATTCCCCCTCTCCACGTCAGTGGGGAGGGGGCTAGGGGGTGGGGTGTATGGTGATCTCAACACTTCTCCCTGACTTTGCACGCGCCCTGGCCGTCAATCGCGGTTATTGCCCATTAGACGACGCCACTTTGCCTTTTCTTCGGTGTTTCCCCAGGGTCTTTGGGCGCTTTGCTCTCGCGCGGAACGGCGATATTGAGCGCCTCGATCAGGCTGCGCACCGCGATCACCTGGATGCCGCCGGGGAGCGGCTCGCCCGCCCGTATCGATCGTGGCACGATGATCCGCTTGAAGCCGAGTTTGGCTGCCTCGCGTAAGCGCGCCGGAAGTTGACCAACCGCGCGCAGTTCACCCGACAGACCCACTTCGCCGACAATGGCAAGATCGGCGGGCACGGGTGCATCCCACACACTCGATGCGATCGATACCGCGATTGCCAAGTCGGCAGCAGGTTCTTCGATGGTCATGCCGCCAATCACGTTGACGAACACATCTTGCTCCGACAGCCGCAGCCCTACGCGACGAGTCAGGACGGCGATCAGCAGTTGCAGGCGGTTGAAATCGACGCCATTAGCGGTGCGACGCGGATTCGGATAGGCGGTTGTGCTGGCGAGTGCTTGTACTTCCACCAGAAGTGGCCGGGTGCCTTCCATCGTCACCACGATTGCGGAGCCAGACGCATTGACGACCCGCTCGGCCAGAAATATCTCGGACGGATTGGTCACTTCGACCATGCCACTGCCGCGCATCTCGAAAACACCGACTTCGTTGGTCGCGCCAAAGCGATTCTTGATACTGCGCAGCAGCCGATAGGTGTGGAACGGATCGCCTTCCAGATAGAGCACGGTATCGACGATGTGTTCGAGTACACGCGGGCCGGCGATCGTGCCTTCTTTGGTGACGTGGCCGACCAAAAACACACAAATCCCACTGCTTTTGGCAAGCATTTGAAAACGCGCCGCACATTCGCGGACTTGCGTCACCGTACCAGCAGATGACGGTTTGTCGTCGCTGAAGGTGGTTTGAATCGAATCGACGATCAAGAACGTAGGTGCGATGGTCTGCACATGTTCGAGGATAGCCTCGAGGCTGGTCTCAGTCACGAAGAACAAGTCTTCCGCGTCGATGCCTAACCGATCGGCACGCATTTTGACCTGACGCGCGCTTTCCTCGCCAGATACATAAAGCACCCGCCCCGCACTTTGCGCCAGTATACCTGACACGGTGGCGAGGAGCGTCGATTTGCCTATACCCGGCTCGCCCGCAATCAACGTGATGCTGCCCGGCACGATTCCGCCACCGAGCACCCGCGAGAACTCCTCGACGGGCACGCGATGCCGCACTTCCTGACCAATCTCCACATCACGCAGGCGCTGCGGAGTCGATCGCGTGCCACTGGGTGCCGCACTGCGCGCCGCTGCGCCCGTCTCGCGCTGTTCGGTAACTTTTTCGAGCGTGCCGTATTCGTGGCATTGCGGACACAAACCTAGATACGCGGTCGAACGCTTGCCGCAATTGCTGCACACATAATAGGAAATCGGTTTTGCCACGAATTTGCCCTCGGCGAAGTTTAATCAATGGGACAGATGTTCGATTTTAACACCGAATGCCGCCCTATCCCAATTTCGTTACACACCCATCTTTGCCAGTCGTTCGGCGGCGGCGTGCAACGTTTCCTCTTTTTTGCAGACCGCAAAACGCGCATACGGGTGGCCGAGCACGCGATCTGCCTCCTGGTAGAAGTACGACGGTGGAATGCACGCCACGCCGACTTCCTGGATGAGCCAGCGCGCGAACGCCACATCATCGGTGATGGTGGCAGGGGCGACGGCGCGCCAATCGGCCATGATGAAATAACCGCTGGCGGGCGTCAATGCCTTGAACCCCGACTCGCGTAACCTGCCTAACAAGAAATCGCGCTTGGCCGTGAAGCTGGCACGTAGTTCGGCAAAATAGCTATCGGGCAAACTGAGCGCGGTTGTTGTGGCCGCTTGCAATGGCGAGGCAACCGTGAATGTGATGAACTGGTGCGCGCGGTTCACGCCCGTGACCAATTCCGCCGGGCCGAGCACCCAGCCGATTTTCCAGCCAGTGACGCTGAACGTCTTGCCCAAACTGCTGATCGTCAGTGTGCGATCGGCCATGCCCGGCAGCGTGGCAATCCGTATGTGGATCGCGCCGTCGTAAAGGATGTGCTCGTATACTTCATCGGTGATCGCTATGACATTGTGTTCCTGGCACAAATCCGCGATCGTGGTCAGTTCTGCGCGCGTGAAAACTTTGCCGGTTGGATTGTGCGGCGTGTTGATGATGATCGCACGGGTTTTGGCATTGAAGGCGGCGCGCAGTTCATCGGGATCGAACGTCCTATCCGGCGCACGCAGCGTTACATAGCGCGGCATAACGCCCGCCATCCGCATGTTGGGTACGTAACTATCATAGACGGGCTGGAACACGATGATTTCGTCGCCTGGATCGGTCAAACCGAGGATGGCCGCGAACATTGCTTCGGTCGCGCCCGCCGTCACATTGACTTGCGTTAGTGGATCGAGACGCTGGCCGTAGAAGCGCGCGGCATGATCGGCAATCGCCTGCTTGACGGCGGGCATTCCGACACCCGGCGCATATTGATTGAGGCTGCTGTTGATCGCGCTGACTGCCGCAGCCAGCACTTCCGGTGTACCATCGAAATCGGGCGCACCCTGCCCCAGGTTAACTGCGCCGTGCTCGCGCGCCAAGTTGTTGATCTCGCTGAAGATCGTGGTGCCAAAGCCCGCCACCCGATCGGCCATCCGAATCGCCATTATAGTTGCCCTCAATTGAATCCAAATCAAAATGCTTATGTTGATGATAACCCATTCCGAGCCGTTCAGGGCGAGATGAGGCGGCGCAGCATATCAGCCATCTGCAACGCGATCCGGTCGATCTCGGCACGGTCGAGTTGTGACCAATGGCGAACCAACCATTCATCGCTGGCTCGATCGAAGCCGCTGATCACCGCGAAAAGCAAATCGTCGGGTAAGTCAGTGCGCACGACGCCGAGCGCTTGCCCCTGTTTAAGGATGGCCGCCAGCCACGTCAGCAACTGGTTCATATAGCCAGTCAGACCCTCGGCGCTGAGCATTTCTAACGGCAAACGCTGTGCTGCCTGGATCACGCCGAATGCCCAGGGGGTCTCGTAGAAGCGCGAATAAGGTTGATGATACAGATCACCCATCGCCACCCAGAAGCTATCCCGATCCAGTTTTGCTGGATCGATCTGCGTGATCTCGCCGATCCATTGTCCCGCGTAATGTTGCACCGTCGTGAAAAACAAATCGGCCTTGTCGTCAAAATAATAGTAGGCCGCCCCTTTGCTGACGCCCGCCTGCTCCAAAATGCGATTGAAGGACGCATTCTCGAAGCCGTGTGCGGCAAAAACTTTGGCTGCTGTTTCCAGGATTTGCATCCGTTTTTTTTCGGCCAATTTATTGAAACGTGGACGAGGCACCGTGTATCTCCGATTAAACCATGTGGTCTGACCAGTATATTATACCACTTTTAGATTTGCACTTGACATTTGAACCGGGTGGTCGTATTCTGAACTAAGACCATAGTATTAAACCGAATGGTCTAAGTGAGGGTTATGATGATCACCGAACGTCCCGTCGATATTTTCTCGGCCACCTTCAAGGCTAATCCGTTTCCCTATTTTGCGCATCTGCGCGCCACAATGCCCGTGTACCGAACCGTACTGTCTGACAAGCAAGAGGCATGGCTTATCACGCGCTACGACGATGTGGCAGCCATCTTGAAAGATGAGCGATTCGCCAAAAACAAACGGAACGCGATGACTCCCGTGCAGCTCAAAAAAGTTCGCGGCGTTCCGGCGATGTTTCAGGCGCTCGATCAAAACATGCTGGATTTGGATGCGCCCGATCACACGCGACTGCGCGGCCTTGTCCACAAAGTATTCACGCCACGTCTGATCGAGCAAATGACCGAGCGTGTCCAGACGTTGTCAGATCAGATTCTTGACGGGGTGCAGTCGCAAGGTCGCATGAACTTGATCGCGGATTATGCACTGCCGATCCCGCTGACGATCATCTCCGAAATGCTGGGCATTCCCGAATCGCACCGTGGAAAGTTTCACAAATGGATCAACGGCATGATCACCGCCCAGGGCGATATTGGGATGATCCGCATTATGCCCGGTGTTCTGCTGATGTTGCGATACCTCCGCGGGCTGGTTGCAGAACGCCGCGCTGAGCCGCATGATGATCTGATCAGCGCGCTGGTAGCGGTCGAGGCGGGAAGCGATCAACTGAGCGCAGATGAGGTCCTCGCCATGATCTTTTTGTTGATCGTGGCCGGGCATGAAACAACGGTCAACTTGATCGGCAATGGGATGTTGGCATTGTTGCAGAACCCGGATCAGATGGCAAAACTGCGAGGTGATCCAACCCTGATCAAGCCCGCCGTTGAGGAACTGCTGCGATTTTGCGCACCGCTCGAAACGGCCACCGAACGCTATGCACGCGAAGATGTGACCATTTCGGGAGTGACGATCCCGCGCGGTGAACGGGTTTTCGCGGTGCTGGCCTCCGCCAACCACGACGAGACATACTTTCCAAACCCCGAAACACTCGACATAACCCGTGAGAATAATAAACATCTGGCATTCGGGCAAGGTGTTCATTATTGCATGGGCGCGCCGCTCGCCCGCCTGGAAGGGCAGATCGCCATCAATACATTGCTGCGACGGCTGCCCGATCTGCGACTCGCGGTTTCCCCAGAATCGCTGCATTGGCGGCAGGGGATCGCGCTGCGCGGGTTGGAAGCATTACCCGTGACGTTCTAACGCCAATTTTTGCATCGTAACCTGGATGATTTATGCACGCCTCTCTATAATGGAACAATGGTTTGTCGTGCATAGATAGCAAGTTATGAGGACACCGTGATAACAAGTATTCGAATCATCGCAACACCTGCGGGAGAAGCGCCAGAAGAAATTCGCATGGCGTGGGTTGGACTTGTTTTGCCTCTTGGAACAGGTAAACGTGGTCAGCCATTCAACAGGTCCGGCTTCGGTGTCTTGTCAGGACCCAAAACACGACTAGGGTTTATGATGAGGGGACTTTTTAAGAAATATACAAATCAAAAATACTTTCTAGTTAATGCGACAACAGCCATTGAAATCCTCGATCAAAACGATCCCGTTGCGGCACAATGGTGGCGCAAAAATGCTCCGCATTTGCTAAATTCAAAATGGGGGCACTTTGGTTTTGAGGCAGTCGTCTGTGAGATGGTGATATGAGCGCATCCAACCAATATTTGAGGATTACTTGCAATGACTGCTGCGATATTAGATCAGGATGAAATCCGGGCGCGGGTGCAACGCCAACTCGCGCCGCAACTGCGGATGCGTCGTCAACGCTTGTTAGCATTTGCGCATTTCGTCACCTTTGTCATCGTGAACGCGGTCTTTTACAGTTATGGTGCCCTCGTCTTCGATGTAGAGCAGACGCTTCATCCGACCTACGATCCAGTTTTGAACGGATTCATGGTACCGGCAGTGCCCGTTGTCTTCATCATCAGTTTGTTTTGGCTGGCGCTGCTGGTAGTGCATATCATCAGCTTCTTTGCCCGGTCGGGACGCGAACGACTGATCGCGCGCGCCACGAATCACGAACTGGAACTCGAAAAACTACGGTTGCAAGCGGATATTGCGCGCCATAGCGACGCATCCGACGCGAGCACAGAGAAAGTCAAGCGCAAGGCACGTTTGAGCGACGATGGCGAACTGATCTATGAAGATGAGGCGACTCAGCAAATGCCAGTGCAATTGGTTCAAAATTCGGCAGTATCGAGTGGAAACTCTACATGAAACGCGCGATTGCCTACTCATTGCCGAGTCTCCGCGCACTGCACCCAAGTGGATTGAATCGAGCGGGGCTGGTATCTACAGGCAAAAAGCGCATTCACCGAGCGCAGTTTAAGGCAAAAGTGCGCGCAGTTCGTCGGTCAGGCTTTGGACGAGATCGGGTCGCCCGTGAAACTGCGCAGGCGTGGTCTGAAAGAGCGCGATCCGCCGCTGGTTTCGTCAAATCATGCGCTAATTCAAGCACGGATCGCATCCATTGCAGCTTCGATCACTTGGTACGGCGTAATGTCGTGAATGCACGGGTGGTTGGCAGGGTTATCGCCCGGCCAATCGAGGATACGGCACGGTTGGCAGCCGATGCCCGATGTCAACACGATCTGTCGGCGTGGATCGCCCCAAGGGCCAAATTCGTCGGGGTCGGCGGGGCCATACAGATGCACGGTCGGCACGCCGCTCGCCACCGCTAGATGCAGCGGCCCGCTATCCGAGCCGATCACGACGCGCGCTCGTGAATACAGCGCCGCCAACTGCCCGACGTTCGTCTCGCCTGCCAGCGAGATTCCGTGCCCGCGCATCCCGGCCATGATACGCGCGATCTGCGGGTGCTCGGCGTCACTCCCGGTGAACAGCACCCGCGCATTGAGTCGTTCGCTCAACCGATCGGCGACGAGCGCCCAATGTTCGGGTTTCCAACGTTTGATAGGCGTACCCGCGCCCGCATGGATCACAAAAAAGGGCGTGTCGGAGGCCAGCCCTTTTGCGGCCAGCCGATCGGAAATCGTGGTCACATCGAACGGATCAATCGGAAACGTGTAGCGCACCGCCGCATCCGGCACGACGCCCGTCCATGCCTCGACCAGTCGTAGGCATTGCCGCACGACATGCCCACGCGCAAACGGAATTGATCGTGTCAAGAATGGCGTTACATCGGGTAGATCGTAGCCAACGCGCACCGGAATCCCGGCCAAGTAGGCGAGCAATGCCCCCCACCAATGATCGGGACGCATGATCAGCGCGACCTCGGCACGCAATGCACGTACCTGTCCCGCCCAGCGCCACGCCAGCAGATACGGCTCCCAGAGGCGACCTTTGGGCGCGCGCGTAAAACCAGGAAAGGGCACAGTCAACACACGCTCGATCGCGGGATAGGCAGCCATAACAGGCGCGGCCCAATCACCCGTCAAGCCGATCAACCGGGCGCGCGGATTGGCGGCTGTCAGCGCCAGCACACTCGGTATCGTCAGCAAATTGTCGCCCAAATGATCCGGTCGGATGATCAAAAACGTACCGGGGATGGCGCGTTGGGTGCGTGGTGCGGGCAGGCTCGCATAGATACGCAAGAGATCGCGGCGCACCAATTCGGAGCGTGTCAGGCGGTGCTGATACTCGGTCAGGCGGCGGTTGCGTGTCGCCAACCGCGCGCGTTCGGACGGCTTAGGCAACGCCAAGTTCCTCGTAGACCTTGAGCATTCGCGGCATGATCGCCGTCCAATCGTAGTGGTCGCAAACAAACTGGTAAGCCGCCGCCCCGATCGCCGCCCGCCGTGCCGGATCGCGCAGCAGACCAATTACGGCATCCGCGAAACCCGCCACATCGTCCGCAATCAGGAGTTCGCGCCCCTGCGTGATTCCCAACCCGCCTGCCCCAATCGTGGTCGAGACACAGGCGCGTCCGGCGGCCATCGCTTGCAGCAACTTGAGCCGTGTTCCGCTGCCCATGCGCAGCGGCGCGACGTAAACCACACAGCTATGCAGGAACGGGATGACATCCTGCACGTAGCCCGTGATCTCCACATCGGGGCGCTGACGCAGCGGATCGAGGCGCGGATGCGGCCCCTTTCCGACGACGAACATGCGTGCTTCCGGGATGGTCGCGCGAATCCGCCCCAGGATGCTCTCGGCGAACCACAACACCGCATCGACGTTTGGCCGGTAATCCATCGTACCCGTAAACAATAAGGCCGCCGATCCGAGATCGAGCGATGGCACGCTGTCATCGGCCAAATCGCGTCGGTATTCGGATACGAAGATGCCGTTGGGCACGACCCGGATCGGGATTCCCGGTGCAAGTCGCGTGAGCGCCTCCGCATCGGGGTCAGAGGTGGTCGTCACGTAACTGACCGTTTGGCATACATGCCGCTCGAAGCGCCTCAATTGTCGCCATTGGATCAGCGAATAGGCCGTGATCGGTAATCGTTTGAGGTTACGTCGATCGCTGTGGAACATCAGTCGTTGCAGATCGAATTCGGCGTTGGCCGCGCCATAAATCGTTCGCGCGCTCGGTTGGATCGACCGAATCAGCGGCAAATAGGTCGCCAGTTCCAAGCCCTCGAACTGAATCACATCGTAGGTTTCCCCCTTTAACAGCGCGGTCAATGCTCTCGCATATTCATCCGAATAAAAGCGGCTTTCCATATCGGCATGGCCGCCGATCAAGTTGGCGAGGCGCGCCATCATCGATCGCTGGGGTGTCGTCACGCCCACCACCCGGCGGCATAACGCGGCCAATGGCGTCGTGGCGAGATCGCGGCCATCGCCTTCGGCAAAACTGAGTAAATCGGTGATGATACCTGCCTGATGCAGGCCAGTCAGCAGACCAAAAGTCCGCAGTGCGCCGCCCGCGTGCGGTGGAAACGGTGCTTGTGGGGTCAGGAACAGCAAACGCATAGAGTCGTGTTTTCTAGTCCGAGTGATTCAAAACTTGATGATAGACGGCCAACGTGATTCGGGCCGTACGCTCCCAGGAGAAGTCGCGGGCACGAGCCAGCCCATTCCGACGCATTTGTTCGCGCCGTACCGAATCCGTTAGCACACAATATACCCCATCCGCCAGCGACTCCGGATCATCGGGATCGATCAAATAACCTGCCTCGCCAACTACTTCGGGCAGCGCCGAGCGATCCGAAACGACAACGGGCACTCCGCACGCCATCGCTTCAAGCGGTGGCAAGCCAAACCCCTCATAAAACGAGGGCAGCACCAACAAACTTGCGCCATTGTACACGGCGGGCAGATCAGCCGACGCGACGTTTTCCAACCAGATTACGCGATCGGTTAGACCGAGCGTCGCCACTTCAGCAAAGATCGGCTCGAACAGCCAACCGCGTCGCCCAGCCAGCACGAGTGGCGGCAGATCGGACACGCGTGCGCGTAGGATCGCATACGCTTTTAGCAGGCCAGGAATATTTTTGCGCGGCTCGAACGTCCCAACGAACAAAATATATGTCGTTGGCAAGCCGAGTCGGGCCCGCACCACCGCGATCGCCTCCGGCGGCAACCGCCGAAAAGCCAGATCGACGCCATTTGGACTGACGGTGATCCGTTCGGGGGCGACGGCGAGCATGGCGCATATATCCACTTTGGCCGCTTGCGAGACAGTCAAAATATGATCGGCTTGCTTCACGGCGGCGCGAATCTGGCCGTTGTAGTAACGAAAGGCGTCAGGCGTCTGAAACGCCGAATAGTGCAGAAAATTGAGATCGTGAATCGTGATCACGGTATGCCGCGCGCCAATGACGGGCAAACGATGCGGCGGAATGAAATCGGGACAATGTAAAAGTGACAGCCGCAGCTGTGCCGTTTCGATACCGAGCGCCAGACGTTCCAGCCGATGGTGCGCCGGGGTGAGCATCCGCACATAGCGAAAGTTCGGTGCGGGTGGATCAGTACGTGGGGCGCGCCGTCCCTGGAGAATATCGTAAAGTTGGTCGTGATCGAGCACCGCCAGCGCCTCGATCAGGCGGCGCGTATATTCGGCGATCCCACCCTCCCGATAAGCGATCAGGCGCGCGTCGATACCGATGCGTTGCGTGTTTTGCATGAGGCAAATCATATCACACCCGTGCGCGTGGATTGACTCCGTGACGAGCGAATCGCGGATGCAATCGATCATCATAGGCCCTCGTGAAAAGGTAAAGTGCGGCGTTCAAATTGGGCATATAGTATGCTACACTGGAAGCGCTTTTATTTTCAATCTTTTTCGCCTAACTGTAATTATTCCAGGGTTTTGTCGTGCCCTATCCGACAAAACCTGAAAGCTGTCGGCAGGGAGCCAGAATGACCGATTTCAGCGGCAAGCAACTCGGACAATACAGCGTCGTCGGCGTCATCGGGCAAGGCGGCATGGCGACGGTCTATCGTGCGCATCAAGAGACGATGGATCGGGATGTGGCGATCAAGGTGATCACCGGCCAATTGGCGAGCAATCCGAGCTTCATCGCCCGTTTCGAGCGCGAAACTCGGTTAATCGCCAAATTGCAACATCCGCATATTTTGCCCGTCTATGACTTCGGCAGAGACGGCGAGCAGGTCTATCTGGTCATGCGGCTAGTCGAAGGTGGCTCGCTCGATGTGCGACTGGAAGGCGGCGCGCTACCACTCGATAAAGCCGCCCAGATGTTCACGCAGATCGCCTCCGCCATGACCTACGCGCACAACCGGGGCATCATCCACCGCGACATGAAGCCCAATAATATTCTGCTCGACAGCGAGGATAACAGCTACCTGACGGATTTCGGCATTGCCAAGATGGTGGCGGCCAATACCCACCTGACGGCGAGCGGCGCGGTGATGGGCACACCCGCGTACATGGCACCCGAACAATGGCGCAGCGAAGATATCGATGCCCGTGCCGATATTTACTCGCTGGGCATCATGCTCTACGAGATGCTGACTGGCAAGCTGCCGTTCAATTCCGAAACGCCGTTCGGGATGATGTACAAACATCTCGATACGATGCCGCCGCCGCCGAACCTCGTCAACCCGCATATTCCCGAAGCGGTTGGTAAGGTGATTAACCGCTCGATCGCCAAACGACGCGAAGATCGCTATGCCACCGCCGACGATATGGCGCGCGATCTGAACGCGGCCATCAGCGGCCATCAATCGGGTGTGACGCCCAGTGAAATGCTGGAACTGATTGATTTCGATGATGCAGATGCCCATTTGCCCGTTGCAAGCACTGAATCGGGAGTGACATCAGCGCTCGAGGCGACGAATATTGGGCTTGCGCGCCCGCCATTCGTTGCGGCCAGCCTACCACCGGCACCGCTACCAATTTTAGCAACACAAGCGTCGGCACCGACTATTCCGCCAGTGAGTGCCACGCCCGTATCTGCACCCGCAAAAAACGGTGGTTTGCCGCTGCTGGCGATCGTGGCTGCGCTCGTGATTTTGATCCTCATCGTCGGTGGCGGACTTCTGTTCGCATCGCAGTCGGCGAGTCAGACTGCGGCAACGAGTACCAGCGTGGCATTCGCAAATATGAGCACGGGTACCAGCGTTGCCGCCGCAAACAACACTGCCACGGTTATTGAGGGCACAAGAGTGGCCGTCCTGAGTACAAATGCGGTGGTCGTCGTGCTACAGACTCAAACTGCCGTCGCACAAACGGTGATTGCTGCTGTCACCGCAACGAATACGCCGAGCGCAACCGTCACGGCGACGGTGAGCGCCACTACGACGCCATCGCCCATACCGAGCGATCCCCCCACGCTGTCGCCAACCGCTGTACCACTCAGTGCAACCTCGACCGCTTCCGCTGTGCCCACGACCGTTATACCTGATACGGCGACGAGTGCGCCCACAACCGAAGCGTCGCCAACCACAGACGCGCAATCGATCGCCACGACGGCTGTGGCCGCGACGATTATGACAATGCCGCTGACGCTGACGCCCACCATCATTGCGGCCACGCCTACGCCGCTGCCACCCTTTGTGACGCCGCAGGGTTATCAGCTTGGCAAGAGCAGCACGCTCCGAATTTCCTTCACTTATCCGCGTGGTTGGAAAAGCGAGCTAAAAAACGCCAGTTTTCTGATTCAACCACCGTCGAGCAATGTCTCAATTGATGGCGCGATCCACCCAGATCCGAAGCATCCATTCCCCGATGCGTATGTACTGTTCCAGCGAAAAGGCCACGACACGTTGACGCTGCCACCCGCCGGATCGAGTCTGATCGATCTGTTCCACGCGAATCTGGGCCAGTTCGCGGAAAACCCGGTGCCGGTCGATGGTGCGCCTTTCCCGGCAGTTTATGGCCGGGCGAAAGGGATCGGATCGGGGCTGCCCGTCAACGGCTGGTTGGCACTCGTCACGCTCGATGAGGGCAACGTTTTGTTTATCACCGCACAAGCGCTGCCCGGCAAAGAACAAGAATTTCTGGATACGATCGTCGTGCCGATCATCCGCTCGTTGGAGTACCCATATCGGGGCAGTTGATCACCGTCAT
The DNA here is from genome assembly GCA_038230635.1 of Aggregatilineales bacterium. Lineage (GTDB taxonomy): Bacteria > Chloroflexota > Anaerolineae > Aggregatilineales > UBA2796 > JBBRMW01. The sequence goes on from JBBRMW010000028.1 coordinate 12,171, forward strand.
CCGCGCGATCCTGAACAGCCTTCACCTCAGCCCCTCGCCCGCATTAAGAGCCTCCTGATAGGCTTTTTGCCAGTCAACGACGACGGCAGCTTTCGCAACGAGACGCACCTGTGGAACATGTTCGATCCGTCGCCGTATTTCAGGATGACGCTCGATGCGCGCCGGTCGCCGACGATCCCGGTGGCTTGCGGGAAGTAAAGCCGGAAGATAAATATAGGTATATCAACTTTTCACAACGACTACAGCCATAGTTCTAACTTGACGCTATTATAATAAACGTCGTATGGATCGATGCTAATGTGCCATCCGCCATCGTCTATTAGGGGATCACCCTCTCCATCAACTGCAATCTGGAATTCCGCGCCGGGCGGCATCGGAAAGACCATACCGTAGGGTTCAACAATGAAATCGATCTCGTTAGGCTGAACGTTTTTGACGGTAATCAATCGGAGGCCAGGGGTTGCTGCCAGTGCCTCCATGTCAGTAAATGTGCCCGGAACAAAAATGCCTGCGCTGACCAGTGCCGCATCGATTTTATCGACCAACGCAACGTGGTTGGGATTATGTTGCACCAAAAGTTCATCGGTCGTCGTGATCAGGACGCCATCCGCGAAAGGTTTGGCATGAGAAGGTAGCGAAAAAGTAGGCAACGGTCGAGGCGGCTTCGCCAGATAGGTTATCCAGCCAACCTTCGGGTGAAATTGTGCTCGCTGAGATTTCATGTAGAGCAGTCGGAAGGGCTTTGCTACAGCCCAATCCGGCTCCATAATATCGACCATGCACTGAATAACTTTCGTCGCGGTTTGTGCTGTCAAGCGCTTGAGCGCGTTGCCAAAAATGGCAACCCTAACCCAATTGTGGAACGTGTATCGTCCGGTGCGTCCGCAAACTATGTGGATGGAAGCGCTGATTTTAGGTGCTTTTTCATTGTCGATCGACATTGACCAGCCATCGGCCTCATAATTCCCGAACGGGTTGGACAATTGATCAACCGTCGATTTCGATAGCAACCTTTTGATATCATCCAATGTAATGTCATGCTTTGGCGGCGCATTGCTCGATTCAACCCAATGGGCAAAAATCGGATCAACCTCGGCGAGGCGTTCAAGGAGATTAACAAAACGTTGGGCGCAATCCACCAACGTTTCGGGTCTGACCGGCCAGTACGCAAAGATTGAATATTCTTCGTAAAACATGAGCGCTCCAAGTCCTGAGATTCAGGGCACAAATAGCGACACATCATCACCCCTCTTCGTGAATGCAGAGAGGGGTTGAGGTGGGGTTATTTGCCCGCCAGTGCCGCCGTGATCAGGTCGCGCGCTTGATCGAGGGCGGCGTCGAGTTGAGAGGCATCTTTGCCGCCCGCCTGCGCCATGTTCGGACGGCCACCGCCGCCACCGCCCACCGTCGGCGCAATGGCCTTGATTAGGTTTCCGGCATGGACGCGCTTCGTCAGATCGTCTGTCACCGACGCGAGCAATTGCGGCTTGTCACCGACGACTGTGCCCAGGACAACGACGCCACTCTTGGCCTTGTCGCGGAACCAATCGGTCATTTCGCGCAGCATATCGGGCGTAGTCGGTTCGACATGGGCGACCAGCACCGCGACACCATTTTGGCTCGTGCGCGATTCGTATAGGCGCTCGAATTCCAGCCGCGCAATCTGCCGTCGCAGCCGTTCGTTGTCGCGTTTGGCAGCAGCGGATTCTTCGCGCAGGGCTTCGATTCGCGTGCCCACCTGATCGGGGGTGGTGTTCAAAGCCGCCGCGACAGAGCGCAATGTGCCCAACTGTCGATCGATATAGTGCTGCGCGCCGCTCCCGGTTAGTGCCTCGACGCGCCGGATGCCGCCCGCGACGCTGCTTTCGCCCGTGAGCACGAAGGGGCCGATCACGGCAGTAGCGGGAACGTGAATACCGCCGCAGAGTTCGTAGCTGAAGCGCGCACCGTGATCGTCGATCGTGACGGTGCGCACACGCTCGCCATACTTCTCGCCGAACAAGGCCATTGCACCTTCGCCGCGCGCCGTCGCCAAATCTTTTTCGACGGTTTTGACGGGCATATCGGCCAGGATCGCTTCGTTAATCTGCGCGCTGATGGCGGCCAGTTGATCGTCGGTCACGGGCGCGTCGTGGCTGAAATCGAAGCGCAGCCGATCAGGCGCGACCAATGATCCGCGCTGCTGAACGTGATTGCCGAGCACCGCCCGCAGTCGTGCGTGGAGCAAATGGGTCGCGGTGTGATTACGCATAATATCCAGGCGACGCCCCGCATCGACCGTCGCTTCTGCCGGATCGCCGATGTGCGGAGCGCCTTCGACCACTTCGCCGATGTGGACGATCAGGCCGCCGACGGGACGACGCACATCTTCCACATCGATCGTCCAGCCGTCGCCGCGAATCGCGCCCGTATCGCTGACCTGACCGCCCGCCTCGACATAGAACGGCGTGCCATCGAGCACCACCTCGACGCGATCGCCGACAAATGCTGATTCGACCGTGCCGCCCTGGTGCAGGATCGCCACGATTTTGGCAGTGCGTTCCGTGCCGCTGTACGGGTCATAGGCGACGCCATTCGCGGGCAGCGAGCCGTGAGACTTGAGATTGGTCAGCGCGGCGTTGTACAGTTCGCCCATGTCGATCGTGCCCATCGCTTGACCGCCACCGCTGGCGATCTCGTGAGCATGTTCCGCCGCCAGATAACCGGCCTCATCGACCGTGTAGCCGCGCTCGCCCGCCACATCGCGCGTGACCTCGAATGGCAAGCCGAGCGTGCCTTTGAGAAAGAACGCACGATCGCCGGGAAGTGCGCCGCCGGGAGGCAGTCCGCTCAGCAGGGCATCGAGTTCGATCAGTCCGCGATCGAGCGTGCGCCGGAAGCGAACTTCTTCTTGCGTGATCGCCTTGCGGATGGTGTCGCGGCGCTCTTTGAGTTCGGTATAGTGGCCGCCCATCGTTTCGATCACGGCATCGGCGACATCGGCTAAAAATGGTTGCGTGAAACCGATCCGCGTGCCGAAACGCGCCGCGCGCCGAATCACCATACGGCAAACATAGCCGCGATCCTTCGGGCCGGGCGTGACACCATCGGCGATCAGGAAGGCGGCGGCACGCATGTGATCGGCGATCACACGATAGGGGATCGGATCGTCGGCATAGTGGCGATTATTGAGCGATTCGATCCGCGCGATGATCGGTGTGAACAGGTCGTTTTCATAGTTGACGCGCACGTTTTGCATAACGCTGACAATGCGCTCCAAGCCCATCCCGGTATCGACGCCGGGGGCGGGCAATGGCGTGCGCGTGCCATCGGCGCTCTGGTTGAACTGCATGAACACCAAGTTCCAGAGTTCGAGTACGCGCCCGGTGCTGTCCTCGAGTTCGTCGCCAACCGCTTCGGGGCCAAGCTCCGGCGACCAATCCCAGTGAATTTCGGCGGTGTAGCCACAGGGTCCGACATCGGCCATCTGCCAGAAGTTCGTTTTGTCGCCGAGCTTGTAGACGCGCTCCGCCGGAATGCCCAGGTCTTGCGTCCAAATGTTATAGGCGTCGATGTCGTCTTTGTGGACGGTGAAATACAGCCGATCGAGCGGCAGCCCGTACACTTTCGTGAGCAGATCGAAGGCGAAGCGGCAGGCATCGCGCTTAAAGTAATCGCCGAAGCTGAAATTGCCGAGCATCTCGAAGAAAGTGTGATGACGTGGCGACGGCCCGACATTTTCGAGATCGTTGTGCTTGCCGGATACGCGCATCACCTTCTGGGCGGTGGTGGCGCGCGTATACGGACGCTTATCGAGGCCGAGGAACACATCCTTGAACTGCACCATGCCCGCGTTGGTGAACAGCAGTGTCGGGTCGTTGCCGGGTACGAGCGATGAAGACGCGACGGGTTGGTGGCGCATCTCCTCGAAAAACTCCAAAAAAGCCTGACGCACTTCGGCGCTGGTCATTCGTTTCATGTAGATCAGGGATTCCTATCCAGAGTTGGACTTTGAGATTGCCCTAAGTCTAACACGGCGCGCTGCCTGCGCCTAGAGACTCTTGGGCCAGGATGTGCCTTCACAATCCAACCGGAATAAGGGATACGATCGTTCCTTTTTAGTGTATTATTGAAAGCGAGAGTGGTAGCGGTGCCTTGATGACCCAACCTAAGCTGCGTGCCGTCACGTTTTTGTCGCCGAACATGCTGCCCATCTATGAATTCATGATGGCCTATGTCAGCCAAAAATTGGGCTGTCCGATTGAATTGGTGACTGGCTTGACGTATGACGCGCTCCAGACTGCCGATCTGAGCTTTATCTGCGGCTTGCCCTATGCCCTGCGAACGGCACCCCGTTTGACGCCTTCGCCCATGACGGCAATCGCTGCGCCCGTTTTGCAAGGCGAGCGTTACCAAAATCGACCCATTTATTTTTCCGATGTGATCGTGCGCCGCGACAGCCCGTTTCGCTTTTTTGCCGATTTGCGAGGCTGCTCCTGGGCTTACAACGACAAAGAATCGCAATCAGGCTACGGGATCACGCGCTATTCGTTGGTCAAGTCGGGTGAGACTCAGGGCTACTTTGGCACGGTGATGGAAGTAGGTTTTCATCAGACTGCCATCCAGATGGTTTGCGAAGGCAGCGTGCAGGCAGCAGCGATCGATTCGCTCGTCCTGGCGGTCGCCTATCGCCAACAGCCCCCCCTGGCCGAAAAGCTGCGGGTTGTCAGTACGTTGGGGCCGTCAACCATTCAACCGCTGGTCGCCTCGACCCGGCTCGCGCCGAGTCTGCGAAACGACATTCAAGCGGTTCTGCTCGAAATGCACACAGATTCGCGTGCGGCAGCGGTGCTACGGGGGGGCTTCATCGATCATTTCGCAGCGATGCAGGATAGTGACTATGACGACATTCGCGCGATGCTGGCGGCCTGCGAGGCGGCCAATTTCGTGACCTTGCGGTGACGGTTTTTGGCTATATTCGGCTTGGAAAATGCAATACAACCCTTCCATGTGTTGAACGGCGCGATCGCAATGCGTATCAGTTTCAGTAAAACCCCTCTATCCTCCGGCCCCTTTCCCCCACGCAAGCGGTGGGAAAGGGGAGATAAACCCTTCGTCAAGAGGGAGAGGGGTGGGGGGTTAAGTCATCAGGAAGGATGCACACAGGCGACATCATGAACATCGCGCGGCGTGGCCTCTGTCTCCCCCTCTCCGTGATGACGGAGAGGGGGCCGGGGGGGTGAGGTCAATGACCCCATTTTCAGGAGAGGGCACTTTTTAGACCGACTGAGTTTGCGAATCACCTAAAACGGATGAGCAGATCGTTAGGATCGACCGACGCGCTTTCGATCTTTCTTTCCGATCGGTTATAGTCCCGGCGTTCGTCGTTTGAGCGGAGAAATAACCGCCTATGTACCCGCGTTCCAACGGCGGTGGCCCGCCAGTCGCCTTGATCATTGTCGGCGGGATGCTGCTCGTGTTTGGCGGCTATTTTGTATGGAATGGGTTGGTCAGTTTCATGAGCGCGCAGGGTGACATCACGGCTCCGGTCACGCAGCAGGCGAATGCCCTGATCGCACAGACGCAAGCGATCCAGGCGATTCCGTCACCGATTGTGTTTCCGAGCGCCACACCACCTCGTATTTGCCTGGATTTCCGGGTGAGCGTGGTCAAGGCGCGCGTCCGCGATTGCCCCAAAGATAGCTGCACCGCGCATGATACGCTTTATTCACAGGGTGCGTTGATGTGCGTTTATGGTCCCGCACCCGGCGCGACCGATTGGTACGAGGTCAATCTGCGACCGACGGGCAGCTTCCCGCAGATCGGGTACATGAGCAGCAGCGTGCTATATGCGGTTAATCCGACGCACCGCCCGACGATGACCTTCACGCCGCTGCCAACCGTCACGCCCGTGCCCATCACCCCTACGACTCCGACTGCTTCTGCAACGGTCATGTCCCTGCCCAATCCGCCATCCACCGCCAAACCACCCAAAATCACCGCCGAACCATAATCTCCGACCATAGTGAATTTGCCCGCTTGGCCCGCTTGCGGACGCCAAGAATGGCCGTCCCTACCTCAAAACTCGCCCCATCTTGTAGGGACGGCGCTTCTGCGCGTCCGCCCACGAACCGCCCGCCCAACGAACCTAACGACCAATAGGTTGCAGTGGGCAAACCGTTGATTCTGTGATAGTGTTGTTTCAAATCCGATCCGTTCGGCGGCTCGTTCTTTGAGCGCCGCGCGAACGCCGGGAATTAGTTCGCTCGAAAGGAAAGTTTGCTATGAAACGGTTTTTCTTGCTTCTCGCCCTGGTTGCGTTGTCGCTGCCACTTGGCCTCCGTGCCGGGCAGGTACATGCTGCCGCCGCCGATACGGTGATCATCGGATACACCGACGCGCTCGATAACCTGGATAACGCCGATGATTATGACAATCATGGCTGGGAATTGCTCCAGAATACGGGTGAAGGTCTGCTCAAGTTCAAAGTTGCCAGCACGGACGTTGAGCCGGGCTTGGCGACGGATCTCCCGAAGATCAGCGCCGATGGCCTGAGCTATACTTTCACGCTGCGTGATGGTCTGCAATTCGCCGATGGCACCCCCCTGACCGCCCAAATCGAAGCGGACAGTGTTAACCGTGTAGTAAGCCTCAAGGGGCAGGTCTCCGGTTTGGTCAGTGGCTACGTCGATTCCGTAACCGCGCCGGATGCCAAGACCGTCGTCTTCAAGCTCCAGCGCCCGATCGGTTTTTTCAATGCGTTGGTCGCTACGCCGCCGTTCTATCCGGTCAACCCGAAAATCTACAAAGCAGATGCGCTGAACAAGTTCCCCGCCAGCATCGATGGCATCGGCAAGTATCGTCTCGTCAGCTATAAGCCGAAGGAACAGGGCGAACTGGAAGCCAATCCCAAGTATCACGGCGACCAGCCGCTGACCAAGCACATTATCCTGCGCTATTTCGCCGATCAAGCTGGCCTGTCGGCAGCCGTCGAAAAGGGTGACATCGACATCGCTTGGCGCGCCCTGGGTGCGGCGGACATCGTTCGCCTGAAGAAGACCACTGGGATCAATGTCTACACCGTCCCGAACGGGCGCATCCTGTATCTGTCGTTCAATCACCAGACCAAGCCGTTCGACGACGTGAAAGTTCGTCAGGCCGTCGCATATGCGGTTGATCGTAACGAGATCATCGACCGCGCCTATCAGGGGCAGGTCAAGGGTATCTACAGCCAGATTCCGCCGGGCTACCTGTACGTGACCGACGCCTTCAAGAAAATTTACAATTCACCGCAGATCGATAAGGCGATTGCGCTGCTCAAGGATGATGGCTATACCGCCGACAAGCCGTTGACGATCGATTTCAACTGGCCGCTCAAGCACTATGGTCAGGAAGCCCAGGATATTGCCACCGTCGTCAAGGAAGAACTCGAAAAGACGGGCCTGATCAAGGTCAACCTGATCTCGACTGAGTGGAGCACCTACATCAAAACCGTTGGCAAGAGTGGCTACGGCTTCTTCCTGCTCGGCTGGTTCCCGGACTACCCGGATACCGACGACTACATGACGCCCTGGGGCGACTCGGCAGTCAACACCAACGAGGGTGTAAACTATAAGAGTGCGAAGATGGACGACCTGCTGCGTAAGGCGGGTTCGACCGCCGATCAGAAGGTGCGCGCTGATCTATACGCGCAGGCACAAGACCTGTGGGCAAACGACGTGGTGACTGTACCGCTGCTGCTCGTCGGCGAATATACCGTCTACAAAGATGGCATCGCTGGCGCGGACAAAGTGGGCGCGACGATTACGATGGACTACAGCGTACTCGCCAAGACCACCAAGTAAGCAAACCACTCGCTCCTTGAACCGCCCCGATCCAGCATTGGATCGGGGCGTGTTCGTCAGGGGTATAATCGAGCGGCATGTGGCGCGGCCAGGATCATCGGTGGAACGTCGAGCGGGAAACAAGAAAAATGGCAACCCAAACCGAACAGGTATCGATTGCGTTGATCTACGACGAAATCGCCGAAATCTTCACATCTTCACCCGCCATCGAACAAATCGCCTCCTTCCGCTTATCGGATGAAGCCGATCAGTTTATTGGTGATCTGCTAGAAGCGAATCGAACCCGAAAGTTGCGGGACGATGAGGAAGAGGCGCTCGATCATTTTGAGGCCATCGAAAATCTGATGCAGATAGTCAAGATAACTGCTCATGCCAAACTCGAATCAAAGAAATAGCGTTTTAGCTTCAATGCCCGACTCTTATTGGAATAATTGATGGTCACTCCGCTCGGTGCAATCTTTTTGGTCGTCATTGGTCTGCTGGTCATCGTACTGGGTTACGTGATGATCAGCGGCAGCACATCCATGCGCAATTATGTGATCACGCGCTTGCTGTTAACGCTGCCCATGATACTTATTTTGTTGACGCTGATCTTCGTCGTGCTGCGCGTATTGCCCGGCGATCCGGTGTCGTCGCAGCTTGGGCCGCGCGGCAGCCAACAGCTCAAGGATGAACTGCGCGCGCAATTGGGCCTCGATCAGCCGATTTATATCCAATTTATCACGTATCTCGGACAAATCGGTCAACTGAATCTAGGACACTCCATGGTCGAGGCGGGGCGTCCAGTGATCGACGAATTGGGTGAGCGACTGCCTGCCACGCTCGAATTGGTGCTTCCGGCGTTTCTGGTAATGCTGCTAATCAGCGTCTTGCCGGGTGCGTTGGCCGCCAGCCGTCACCGCAAAGTACCCGACTATGTGCTGCGCCTGTGGAGTATCATCACGTATTCGATGCCGATCTTCTGGCTGGGCTTGATGCTTCAATTGATCTTCTCGGTGAATCTGGGCTGGCTGCCAACCGATCATCAGCTCGATTCGCTGGTTCAATCACAGGTGACACCGCAGATTGCCGCGCTGCCCTTCCATACCAATATGATGCTGATCGATACGCTGCTGGCGGGCAATTTGCCAGCTTTTGGCAATGCGCTCGTGCATCTTATCCTGCCTGTCTTCACGCTCAGTTTGGTGTTGTCGGGTGTGTTTCTGCGGATAACCCGCTCCAATATGATCGAAACTTTGCAACAGGATTTTATTGCGGCGGCGCGCGCACGCGGCGTCCCGGAGCGGACGGTCGTCTATCGGCACGCCCTGCGCAATGCGTTTATCCCCGTGCTGACGCTGCTCGGCCTGCAATTGGCGTCGCTGCTGGCGGGGGCTGTCCTGACCGAGACAACCTTCTCGTGGCCGGGCATGGGCTTGTATCTGTTCCAACGCATCACGCAGCGCGACTACACGGCGGTGCAGGGCGTGGTCACGATTTTTGCACTGTTTGTGGCGATCACCAGTTTGTTGGTGGATGTACTCTACGCTTTCGTCGATCCCCGGATCAGGTATTAATTCATGGCAACAACAACACCCGAAAATGTACCGGTTCCTGCGTGGCGACGGGATGTCGATCGTGCGGGATTTTTGCGCGGGCTGTGGCGATCCCGACGCTGGTATGGCGCGGATTGGTGGTTTGTGGCGATCAGTGCAGCCGCGCTCATCTTCTTTTTGTTCGTGGCCGCGTTTCCACAGTTACTCGCGCCCTTTGAGCCGGGTAAAGAAGTGGGGCCAGCGTTCCTCGCGCCGAATCAGCCGCCCGTTTCGATCGTGATCGCCGCGCGCGCCGCCGATAAAGTGACCAGCCTGCTCGATCTCGGCGGGGATAGTGACATGATCGGTATCATCGCCGGCAGCGAGTCGAGCACGGCTCTGCGCAAACGCGAAGACGAGATCAACAAACCGCGTTCGGCGGCCAACCAAGCGCCGATCCGCCCTGAGATTTCGCGTTACGACACAGTCGCTGAGATGGTGGCCGCGCTCGCAAAGGGCGAAGTGAAGGCGATTATTGGCAGCCCCGCCGAACTGAGGGCCGCGCTCGCCGGGCACGCCGATCTCGCCATCATCGGGCCGCTCGCCGATAGTACAGGTAAAGGCTTCACGCTCGGCACGAATGAACTCGGCCAGGACGAACTAAGCCGCCTGATCTGGGGCGCGCGGGTGGCCTTGATCGTCGGGCTATCATCGGCGTTGGTAGCCGCACTGCTGGGCATACCGCTGGGCTTGGCATCGGGTTTCGCAGGCGGTTGGCCGGATCGTTTGCTGACGCTATTCATGGATAGCCTGTACTCGTTCCCCGGCTTGATCCTGGCAATCGCTATTTCGGCGGTGCTCGGACCGGGCATTGGCAACGTGATCGTGGCGATCGCGGTGTTGTATATTCCGACATATTACCGCGTCGTGCGCGGGCAGACGCTTGCCATCAAGCAAGATTTGTACATCGAAGCCGCGCAAAGCCTCGGTGCGACGCGCTGGACGATCCTATGGCGCTATATTTTCCCGAACGCGGTTTCGTCGATCGTGGTGCTGTTCTCGGTCAATGTGGCCGATGCGATTTTGACCGAAGCCGGACTCAGCTTTCTCGGACTCGGTTTGCCGCCGGATGTGCCCGATTGGGGCTTGGCACTCTCGCGCGGGCAGGAGTTCATCCGCACCTCGTGGTGGCTGATCACCTTTCCAGGGCTGCTGATCATGTTGGTGACGCTCAGTTTCAGTGTGCTCGGCGAGAGCCTGTCGGAGATTCTCAACCCGCGCCTGAACCGGGCGTAAAGGGATGCGAGACATAAAATGTGCTACTATAAGCCTTATTATGTTTGCTCTGAATGCGGAACTAGAAAGTTTTGTGCAGCCGTATATCTAACAAAGGAGTGATGATGCACGTTTCGCAACTTCCAGAAGATCAGTCCATATCTTCCCTAGCGAAGTATCTTCTCCTGGTTGTCATCATCCTTGTGTTTCTCGCTGGCGTTCAGTTATATATTCTCAGTGAACAGACGCAATACTACTTTGCCTGGACAATCCAGCCGCCGTTAACTGCGGCATTTCTGGGTGCAGGCTATTGGGGTGCGCTGGTGGCTACGATATTAGCTTGGCGCTCCCACATCTGGGTACAAATTCAGACCAACGTTCCAACTGCGCTTGTCGCTACCGGTTTACTGCTGATCGCTACGCTGCTTCACCTTGACAAATTTCACTTTAACAGTCCAGACTTGATCACAGCTTTAGCCGCCTGGGTCTGGCTGATTGTGTATGTGGCGGTGCCGCCGCTTATCATCTTAAGTTTGGTGCTTCAGCGTCGGATGGCGAGCACGAGGCCTCCGATGCCAAAATCGCAGCCACACTGGGCGCGACTGGCATTTGGCCTCATGGCAATAATCGGGGTTTTAGTGGGCTTAACCTTGTTCCTGATTCCAGATATCGCTGCTCCATGGTGGCCCTGGAAGTTGACTACGCTAACGGCGCGGGCAGTGGGTGCTTGGTTCGCGGCGGTGGGCGCGACGGGTGTAACCGTTCTGCGCGAAGGCGATTTTTCGCATTTAACCAGCCCACTAGCGGGCATTGTAGCATTTGGCGTGTTAGAGCTAGTAGCGCTCTTGCGCTATTCAAATATCATCGATTGGAGCAAACCGAGCGCATGGCTCTATGTGGCGTTTCTCTTCGGCACGCTTTTTTTGAGCGTTTACAGCCTCTTGTCTAATCGACGGCGACAGGCCACACACCCGATGGTGGGGTAGGCAAGCGTTTCCTTATGGGTACCCGTAGCCGCAGTTTTACGTCCGTGTGGGCAAGGTAGTCAAGACGAGTACATATTCTTAATCCGCCGCCTGTGCCGATTCGATCGCGGCTTCTTCGGCAACCGCAACCGCCCCGCCCGCCGCCTCATCGACACGCCACAACATGATCACCCCGATCACGAAAAAGATTGCGATCGACAGTATGCTTGCCTGCGGACTGTGCGTGAGCGTACCGACCAATCCGTATAGCAATGGGCCGAGAATGCCCGCGAATTTCTCGCTGAGGCCATATAAGCCGAAGAATTCGCCCGACTTGGCGCGTGGACACAGCCGTGCATACACCGTCCGACTGAGGGCTTGCGTCCCACCCTGCACCGTGCCCACCAGATACGCGATTAAGAAAAACTCAGCCGGGCTATGCAGAAAGAAGCCCCAGATTGGAATGATCGTATAAATGACCAAGCCCAGGATGATCGCGCGCTTGGTATCCAGCCGCGTCGTGAAGCCCGCGAGCAACCGTCGCCCGATAAAGTACGCAAATGCGATACCCACGATCTGATCGATGGCGATCAGGGCGAAAGTGGTGGTCAGGCTCAAATTGCCATTCCGGTTGGCGAATATACCGATCAGTGCAAGCGTGACCGCCGTCCAGATCAACATCGAAACGAAAGCCGCCCGCCAGGGATTGGAGGGGTTCGGGATGCGGCCATAGATCAACGCATACGGGAACGCGACGAACTGCGTCATCAGCAGCGCGCCGATCAGCACGCTGGTCGTCAGGCCGAGCGCCGTACCATAGGCCGTCGCTAACAAAATGATCGCGCCGATCCCTTCGCTGTATAGCCAGAACGCGATCAACATCTTGAACAGTTCGCGGTAGCGCTGAATATCGCGTAACGTATGGCCGAGCCGCGCAAAGGTGTCGCGCAGCGGATTACCCAGCCGATGCGCCGGTGGAGTCGCGGGTGGCTCTGGGACGCCCAATGCTAGCGGAATCATGAATACGATCCACCAGATGCCGACCGTCAGAAACGCGATGCGTACCGCTGTACCGGCCTCGATACCCAGCTTGTCCGCAAACAAATACAGGATCGTGTTGATCAGCAGTAGTGCGCCGCCACCAATGTAACCCATCGCATAGCCAAGACTCGAAACGCGATTCAGATCGGCGGGGCGCGCCACATGCGGCAGCAGGCTGCTGTACAAGCCCAACGCCACGTTGAGGCTGATCTGGGTGATCATATACATCGCCAGTGCCAACAGCCACATGCCTGCGGTCAATGCGACCATCGACGAGGCAACCACCCCGCCCACCACCGTCGCCACGATCAACATCCGTTTACGCCGCCCGGTGATGTCCGCATACGTGCCGATCACAGGCGCAAGCAGGGCAGCAATGAACAGCGCCAACGAGACGGTCAGCGCATAAACATTGGAGGCAGAAATTTTCGCGGCTGAAAGCGCATCCGATTCGCTCGCCGCTTTACCTGCCTCCAGAAAAGCGACCGCCGCGATCGCAATGAAATAGGGCGGGAAGAACGTCGATCCAGTTGTTGTGATGTAGGCGTGATCGGCCACATCGTAAAATGACCACGCCCGAATCCGACGCTGATAGGTCTTTTCGGCGGGCGTTTCAGGGGTGGCGAGTGGAACGGCGGGTGCGGTCATGAAGAAACTCCTTTTCGATGGTGTGGATGACTTTGAAGATTGAAGTTTATCGTCCCAAATAGGCGCGGCGCACCTGATCGTCGTTAACCAAATCCGCGCCGTGCAAGCTGATCTGTCCGGTCTCGATGACGTAACCGTAGTCGGCGACACGCAAGGCTTTCAGGGCGTTTTGCTCCACCAATAGAATTGTCGTGCCTTCGGCGTGAATCTGCTTAATAATATCGAACACCTGCGTCACCAACTGCGGCGCGAGTCCGAGCGAAGGTTCGTCCATGAGCAGCAAACGCGGTTTCGCCAGCAGCGCCCGCCCGATCGCCAACATCTGCTGCTGACCGCCGCTCAGCGATCCGGCACGGCGCGCCCGAAACTCCGCCAGGATCGGAAAGCGCTCGAAGACGTGAGCCATATCACGCCGCACACCCGCCGAGTCGCGGCGCTGAAAGGCACCCAGTTCAAGATTTTCTTGCACGGTCAGGCGCGCCAGAATTTCGCGGCCTTCCGGCACTTGCACGATCCCGGCGGCCACGATCCGATCCGATGACCAGCGCGTGATGTCGTGTCCATCGAAACGGATTTCGCCGCTTGTTGGACGCGCCAAGCCGCTGATGGCGTTAAGGATCGTACTTTTGCCCGCGCCATTCGCACCGATCAGCGTAACGATCTGCCCGTTGGCGACCGCGAAGCTCACCTCGCGGATGGCTTGAATCTTGCCGTAATTGACAGCCAAGCTATCGACCTGAAGCAGTGGCATAAAAGAACCTCACCCCATTTTCCTCGCCAAAAGAACCTCACCCCCCTGCCCCCTCTCCGCGAGGACGGAGAGGGGGAGTCGAGTCATCGTCGCTGCCCAGATAGGCTTCGATCACTAGTGGATCACGGCTGATGGTTTCGGGCGTGCCTTCGGCCAGCTTTTGCCCGAAGTTAAGTACCGTCAACTGCGAACTGACGCCCATTACCAGCGACATGTGATGCTCTACCAGCAGGATAGTCAGACCGCGCGCCAAAAGTTCTTGGAGCAGCGTTTGCAGGCGTGCCGTCTCGGTTTCATTCATACCAGCGGCTGGCTCATCGAGCAGCAGGAGATCAGGCTGAGCGGCCAATGCGCGTGCGATCTCCAGGCGACGTTGATCGCCATAAGCGAGGCTGGCGGCGGGCGCGTCCGCACGATCGGCTAGACCGACCAGTGTCAGGAATTCGGTGGCAGCGGCAGCGCGGTGATGGGCGGCGGCGCGTGTACTCGGCCAGCCGACGATGTGCGCGAATAAATTTTCGCGGTAAGTCCGATGCTGGCCGACTCGCAAATTTTCGGCGACGGTGAGTGTGCGGAACAGTCGGATATTCTGGAATGTGCGTGTGATTCCGGCGGCGGCCACCTGATGCGCGCGCTGTCCTGCGATCGGCTGCCCTTTGAAGGTCAAGCTGCCCGCACTCGGCGCGATCAAGCCGCTGATTACGTTGAACAGCGTCGTCTTGCCCGCGCCATTTGGCCCGATCACACCGTGAATCGTACCCGGCGTGACCGTGAAACTCACATCTTGGAGCGCCTGCACACCGCCAAAACTGCGCGAGATGTGGGTCAAGGTCAGCAGGGGTGCGCTGCCGTCGATTGCGATTGGCGGTTTTTGGACGGGCGGGGATGGCGACGGTTTCGGAGCGGGCGGCGGCGATCGACGCAGCAGGCGAGTTGGCAGCGCGAGCACGCTGCCCAGACCGCCCGGCAGCAGCATGATCACAGCCAACAGGAGGAGGCCATTGAAGGCGTCCGGGTAACTTTTGAGCCACGTCAGGGGCGCGAATTCGCCGCCCGCCAGTTTGCTCAGACCATCGAGAATCTGCGGCGTCAGCGTCAGCAAGCCCGCGCCGAGGATTGTGCCTAGATATAACGTCGTGCCGCCCACGATGGCGAACATCAGTACGTTGATCGCCTTGCCGAAGCTGTAATCGTCGGGGGCGATGAATGAGTGCAAATGCGCATCGAGCGCGCCTGCCAACGCCGCTAACGCCGCCGCGATTACGAACGCGATCAGCTTGTAGCGCACCACATTGATCCCGATCGCCTCGGCTGCATCCTCATCCTCGCGGATCGCCGCAAAGGCGAATCCAACCTGAGATCTGCGCAACCGTGCGAAGAAAAACGCGGCCAATAACACCGCGATCAAGATCATCACACCACTGGTCAACTGTGCGATACCGTTCAGCCCAAGCGGGCCGCCCGTAATCTCGATAGGCGCGTTCACGGTGATGCCGAGCGTATACAGCAGATCGTTGTAGAGTTGATCGGTGTTGAGGAACAGCACGCGCACGACCTCACCAAAGCCGAGCGTGGCGATCGCCAGGAACACGCCGCGCAGCCGCAGTAGTGGCGATCCGAGCAGCCACGCGACCAACATCGCCGCGAGCATTCCGGCGATCACAGCGATGCCAAAAGGCGTGTGCAGGCGCGTTGTCAGCACTGCCGAGACGAAGCCGCCAATACTCATAAAGCCGATGTTCGCCAGCGCGAGCAGGCCGCAGTTGAGCGTCACATATAGGCTGAGGCCAAGCAGCATGTTGATCCCGATGCTATTGATCAGGTTGCTGTTGTGTGCGTAAAACTGAAAAATATCCATCACACGAATTTATGGAAGCTGTGGCCGAATAGACAGCCATTTGCGCAAGGTTTTATCGTCGGGTAACTGCCCCATCTCGTCCAGACGGCTGATCACGCCGAGCCGATTCTTGATCCGGCGCAAGACACGCATATCTTCAATAATTTGCGTTTTTTGCCAGTCTGTCGCCTTTTTCACCGCTACTTCAAACGGGAGAGTCGTCTCTTGGAAGAACCAATCTACGATCGTCGTGACATCCAAAATGGGATCTCCAGTTTTTGTGCCAAATTTACCGATCATATTGGCTCTCAGCGTCATCTGACTATCCAAGAGTGACTCGCGGAATGGCACATTGGGTTGGCTTAGCAAATGGCTGTAAACGGCAACGGCAAGGCGCGTCCATTTCAGGCTCATTGCGGGATCATCGCTCATATTAGCCATATCAGCGTTTTGGCCGAGCACTTCTGCCAATCCGTCCCAACTAAAATCAGATGGGGGCGTTATTTCATGCTTCCAGACCGCATCCAACCAAGCGCTAATTTCTTGATAGTCGCGCTGAATCAAATCGTTGGCAGTTTCGATCCGAATGAGAGAAGTCATCGCCATTCCTCGTTCTTAGGCAAAAATTATACCATGCCGAAGAAATGCGGCCCGCCCAATTGCGAGACTTTCGATACTGAGCTGGTAATGTCCGCTGTGGTTGTTGATTTCGATGCCAAAGAAAGTACCCTCAACAAACGTAATATCCGCCTCGCCAGCCGCTAAAACAGGATCGCCGTTGGTCAAAATGGTATGACTCAATTCGAGTTTCGCTACATTTTTGGGGATCACGAACAATTCATTGTTTTCAGTGACCGCCCATTTGATCGTGCCTCCGTTGGCGATTTCCGCAAAGCGCGGATCACCCATGCGCATTGGCATGATTCCCAACCGTTGCGCTGCTGCTAATTCAGTCGCAAGCCCCGCCGGAAACTGATTGCGAAAGATCGGGTTAGTCACGAGCGCTGGAATAGAACTTGTGCAAGCGGATGATCAACCGAGACTCGTCAAAACGTCCTACACCCGCCAGCGCGAGCAAGCCGCAGTTGAGCATCACATACAGGCTGAGGCCAAGCAGCATGTTGATCCCGATGCTGTTGATCAGGTTGCTGTTGTGTGCGTAAAACTGAAAAATATCCATCCGCCCTATTATGGCAGCGGCCTGAAAAACTCGCACTGCATCCAATAAATTTGGTTGCATTCGAGATTAGGGGCGAGATTTTATAGAGCGGGCGACCACGTAGGGTTCGCCCCTACCGCACGTGGTCTGCCTAGGGGCGAACCCTAGGTGGCTGCCCGTCCCTGAGCCAGATACGGGCTTAGCTTCACGACGATGGGGGAGGTTCTTCCGAAAAACTTTGACGCGCACCCTTTCTCAATCGAGTTTGTTCCGATTGATCTTGTTGAATTTCTGAGCGCGATTCAAGGCATCCAACGCACCACCAACGGGATCGCGGCTGTCTGGCGGTTGGGGCGGACGCGGTGACGACGGTGGCGGCGCAGATGATCCCAGATCACCACGATGGCTGGCATAGCGCGGCTTGCGACGTGTGCCATATTCCCAGACTCCCATCAAAATCAGCATGATCGCCGAACCGAGCAGCCCTTTTTGAGCCGCCGCATCGATCGGATCGACGTAACCGATCACAGTGAAATACGGGATAATTGCCCCGCCTGTTTGTTCGACCATTGATTTGTATTCGGGATCGACGACCGTGTTCACCCGCGTATAGACATACAGCGGCTTCTTATTTGTGCGTGCAACTAGAGAATAATCGCCGATTTGGTTGAGCATATCCGTATCCCGATAGGGAATAACCAGCGTGTTTTTCGACTCGCCGATGAAATCATTGGCAAGGAAATCGGGCCGGCGATACGGGCCAGTCAATCCCTGATAATATCCAATGCACACGCGACAGTCAACAGGCGACATGTATTTTGGATTATTGCAGAAGCACTGGCGCTGATCGGGCTGATCGTTGCGTGGGACGCCCAAGTCGCCGGACAAAATACGCTCTGCGCTGTCGCCCAGAGCCACGGAAGATCCCTGCCCTGTAGACAACGGTGTATCGCTTGAATAGCGGCGATGGGTGGGGTTGGGCGCGGTGACATTGAGCAGCAGCACGAACGAGCCAATCAGGCTGAACAGCGACAGGGTTAGGATTAGGCGGCGAATCCGTTTCACAGAGACCTCTGGATTTATGACTATTCTGTAAGCATAGCAGGCCAAGTGGGCGCTAAAGGTTACAAAGTTTTCACAGATAATTGCCCCCTTTTTACTCGCATTTCCGGCCATTTTTGGGTAAACTAGCGCGACTGATTTAGAACGTGTGTTCGATTGAGGTTTCGTCATGGGTAGACAGGTGGAAGCGGATAATTTGGATGCTTGGTTTCCGCGCGACGAGCCGAGTCCGAACGGGGACGGCGCGCTGTTGGACGAAAACGGGGCGCGGCTGGGCGTCGTGATCGGTGGCTCACTCAATAAGGGGCTGGATGTCAAGCTCGATCGCGGCCAGGAGATCGAAAATCTGGCGGTCGGGCGTTATGTGGTGGTGCGTGGACAACGCAAGCGCTTTTTCTGCATGATCACGGATGTCGTGCTCGACAGCACCAACCCGGCCATTCGCAGCGATCCGCCCGATCTGTCCGATCCGTTTTTGCGCGATATTTACATCGGGACGGCGGCCTTTGGTACGATCCACGTCGCGCCGATGCTCTCGATCGATGCGGATACGAGCGAACCGAAACCCGTCAAGACGATCCCCGGCCACTTCATGCCCGTCGAAAGTGCGACCGCCGCCGATGTGAACGACGTGTTTGGCGGCGAAGATGCCACGCACTTCAACGTCGGATCGCCGCTCGAACTCGAACAGACACAGGTCAACCTCGATCTGCACCGCCTAGTCGAGCGATCGAGCGGCGTGTTTGGCAAGAGCGGCACCGGCAAGAGCTTCCTCACGCGCGTGATCCTGGCGGGCGTGATCCAGCGCGAGCAGGCGATCTGCCTGATCTTTGATATGCACAACGACTACGGCTGGGAAGTCGCCGACGAGCGCGGCACGCACGTCAAAGGGCTGCGTCAGTTGTTCCCCGATCGCGTCAGCATTTTCACGCTCGATCAAGAGTCGTCGCTGCGGCGGCGCGCAAAGTTCGACGAGGTGATCGACATCGGCTATGACCAGATCGAGCCGGAGGACCTCGCCACTCTCAAAACGACGATGGATCTCTCCGATGGCATGATCGACGCGGCCTATGCGCTGCGCAAAAAATGGGGCGAGAACTGGATCGTGCGGCTGCTAGATGCCGATGCCGATGCGATCGATAACGTCGTGCAGAGCAGCAATATCAGTTCGGCATCACTGACTGCGCTCAGCCGCCGTTTGGCCCGTTTCGAGCGCTTCGAGTTCCTCAAACGTGATGGTGCGATGAGCGACAGCGTAAACAAGATCATCGGCTATCTGGAGGCGCACAAGAGTATCGTCCTGGAGTTCGGACGCTATGGGTCGGCGCTCGAAGCGTATATCCTGGTCGCCAACTTCCTGACGCGCCGCATCCACCGCAGCTACGTCGATCGCGTCGAGAAATCGCTGGGCGACAAGAGCCACGAGCCGCCGCAACTGCTGATCACGATCGAGGAGGCGCACAAATTCCTCGATCCGCAGATCGCGCGCCAGACGATCTTCGGCACGATCGCGCGCGAACTGCGCAAATACAACGTGACATTACTGATCGTCGATCAGCGACCGAGCGGCATCGACGAAGAAGTGATGAGCCAGATCGGGACACGCATCACGGCGCTGCTCGACAACGAACGCGACATCAGCGCGGTGCTGACGGGCATCAGCGGTGCGGCGGGCTTGCGCGAGGTGCTGGCGCGGCTGGATACCAAGCAGCAGGCGATCATCATGGGGCACGCCGTCCCGATGCCCGTCGTGGTCAAGACGCGCGCCTACGACGCCGATTTTTACCGTTCGCTGGGGCATGTCTCGGACGAAGATGTTGCCAACGAAGCCGACTCGCTGCGCAAGAAGATGGAGGGCGGGCGGCGGCGGCTGGGGTAGGCAGGGGATAGGATGATAATTGAGCCAAACGGCGGCTTGCCCAGCTCTGACGCTCGATAGGGATACTGGCGCTACACCCTGATCAAATCACTCAAACAGCATCAAAGAAACAAGGAAGAGTAATGGTGGTTTATGGAAAATGATCCCAGATTTGTACTCCCTGAGAATCAACAGGTAAAACTGTGGCGTTACATGGATTTTACAAAATTCATAGCAATGCTTGAATCAAATGCGCTCTTTTTCTCGCGTGCTGATTTATTAGGCGATCCTTTTGAAGGCAGTTTATCAACATCAACGTTGGATCAACAGGAAGCGCTTCGCCAATGGAACTTGGAAAGGATGACGGAAACCGAGGATGAACAGCAAACAGAAGAAATTGCATCGAGAAGTCAAAATATGCGTGACAGTCAAAAGATGGTGAGGGAGCGCAACCGCAAATGGATGTTCATTAATTGTTGGCATATGAATGAACATGAATCGGCAGCTATGTGGAGCAAGTATGCGTCATCTGACGCAGCAATTGCGATTCAATCAACCTATGTTCGGCTATCAAATAATTTTGAGCCTGCTAATTCTGATCCGGGTGACAAACCCCACATTGGTGTAGTTCAATACATCGATTTTCAGATCGATCCAACGCCCGGCTACGACCTGCTCCATATATTTATGTTTAAGCGGAAATCATTTCAATATGAAAACGAGCTGAGAGTAATATTTTGGAATCCGCCCATTATAAAAAACGTTGGTATTGATTATAATAGAGAAGCTCCTATTGGCTTGTTAAAGAAAGTTGATTTGGTTAGTCTTCTTGAATGCGTCTATATATCTCCAAATTCTCCAGATTGGTATAAGAAACTCGTTCAGGATTTGTTGAAACGGTATTCGTTGCCAATACCGGTTAAGCACTCTTCATTGGCCGAGGACCCTAGATTTTGATTAAAAAGCGTCGCTGAATTGACAGCTTAAGGAAGTTTGAGTCGGATACAAATGAGTTTATTCATCTTCATCTTCAACACCCACCTCATTGGCCTCTGTTTGAAGTTGCGATGCGTCAATATTGATTATGCTGGAGCCGCGCTCTTTATATGCCTTATACTCAAGGTAACTGCTCAGGGGGAGAGGCAGGGCGGGAAAAAGGGATGACCTTGGAGGGCGCGGGTGAGCGCTTCGAGAGCGGAGAGGCCGTTTTTGCGGGCAGTGGACAGGTAGCCACGCAGGGTGCAAAAAGCTTGAGCACCG
>JBBRMW010000029.1:0-32999 GCA_038230635.1 Aggregatilineales bacterium
TCGTGCCGCCAGAGCCGACCAACGGCAAATAATGTCCATTGGCAGCGGGTAAGATCGGTGTGCCGCGACCCGCGACCTGCGCATGATCATAAACCCAGCGCGCGACTGCCTCCTCATACGTGCTCAGCGGTTGTGACTCAGGATTTTGGGCAATCATGCCGCCTTTCGATTCGGGGAACGCGACAATCACCGCGCTGTCGAACAGCAGGTGGATATGTTCCGAAGCGACATGTACGATGCGCGCCACGCCCCGTTCGCCCGCAAATGCCCTGCTCATCGCGTACAGCTTCGCGGTGCGATATTCGCGGGTTTGGGCGGCATCCGCTTGCTGCTGGATGCGCGTGGTCAACGTGCTGATAAGGATGGCGACGAGCAGCATCACTGCGAACGTGATCACATACTGGGTATCGGAGACGGCCAGCGTCAGATAGGGCGGCACGAAGAAAAAATCGAAGGTCAGGACACTGAGCACCGAGGCCAGGATCGATGGTACACGACCACAACGCACGGCCACGATGACCACGCCCACCAGATAAACCATGATCAGATTGGCGGGCGCGAAAACCGGAAACATCAGGCGCGCCAGCAGCGTACATACCGCGACGATTCCTGTCGCCTGGATATACTTCCACCCGCGTGCATTCACCTGTTTCATCGCTGCAATCCAATCAAACTTGCCCTTATCGAGACCCTCACCCCATCCCATAACAAACGGCGGACGCGGCAAGCCGCGTTCCTACCAAAACCCGGCTGTTGTAGGGACGCGGCTTGCCGCGTCCGTCTGCATCATCGGCGTAGCATCAATGCGACAGTTGATTGGGTGCGGCATCCAGCGCTAGATTCAGCTTGAGCACGTTGACATGCGGCTCACCGAGGATACCCAATACGCGCCCGCTTGTATATTGATCGACGAGTTTCTGCACAGCCGCCGGGTCAAGTCCGCGCAGGCGAGCGATGCGGCTCACCTGATAACGGGCCGACGCCGGGCTGATGTCCGGGTCGAGGCCACTGGCCGACGACGTGACCAGATCGACCGGGATCAGGTCTTTGTTATCGGGATCGGCGGCGTGCAGGGCATCGATTCGCGCCTGTGCTTCCGCGACGAGCGCCGGGTTCAACGGGCCGAGGTTCGAGCCAGATGATCCAGTGCCTTTGGCGGCATTGAACGACGTGTACGGAACGGGACCCGTCGCCGAGAGTCGCCCCCAAAAGTAGCGCGGATCATCGAAGGCTTGGCCGATCAGTTCCGAGCCGATGGGCGCGCCGTTGGCAGTCATGACACTGCCGTTGGCCTGATAGGGGGAAAGCCCCTGCGCCAGGACGGTAACGACCGCCGGATACAATACGCCTGTGATGATTGTGAGCAAGGCCAGCGCGACGATGGCTGCCCTGAGTTGTTTGAACATACGAGATACCCTTTCCATTGCAAAATACCAGTTGGCGGACGAGGCAGACCGCGCCCCTACAGGCATAGCGGTTTTCGTAGGGACGACGGCCTGCCTCGTCCGTCCGCCTATTCGTTAGGCCAGATGCAGCACGGTCAGAATCACGTCGATCAGCTTGATGCCGATGAAGGGCACGATCAGGCCGCCTACGCCGTAGATCAGCAGATTATCGCGCAGCAGCCGCGACGCGCCCACCGGACGATATTGCACGCCGCGCAAGGCCAGCGGAATTAGGAAGATGATGATCAGTGCGTTGAAGATCACCGCCGACTCGA
Organism: Aggregatilineales bacterium; assembly: GCA_038230635.1. Classification (GTDB taxonomy): domain Bacteria; phylum Chloroflexota; class Anaerolineae; order Aggregatilineales; family UBA2796; genus JBBRMW01. The sequence goes on from JBBRMW010000029.1 coordinate 1,721, forward strand.
TCGCGCTCTGTGCCGAGTGCAAGGCCATGATGTTGAGCTTGTTGAGCGCCGGATAGGTGCTGGCAAACGCCGCCGGGATGATCGCAAAGTATTTCGATACATCGTTGGCGATGCTGAACGTCGTCAGCGAGCCGCGCGTCATCAGCAACTGCTTGCCGATCTCGACAATCTCGATCAGCTTGGTCGGGTTCGAGTCCAGATCGACCATGTTGCCGGCTTCTTTGGCGGCCTGCGTACCCGTGTTCATGGCGACCGCCACATCGGCTTGCGCCAACGCGGGCGCGTCATTCGTGCCGTCGCCCGTCATGGCAACCAGCCGTCCGCCGCTCTGCGTCTCGCGGATCAGCTTGAGCTTGGTTTCGGGAGTGGCCTGCGCCAGGAAGTCATCGACACCCGCTTCGGCGGCGATGGCGGCGGCGGTCAGCGGATTATCGCCCGTGATCATGATCGTCTTGATGCCCATCGCGCGCAGTTCGGTGAAGCGCTCTTTGATGCCGCCCTTCACGATGTCCTTCAACTGGATCACGCCCAGCACTTTTTGGCCGTCGGCGACCACCAGCGGCGTTGCGCCCTGCTTGGCGACGCTATCCACGATGGCGCGCACTTTCGGCGGAAACGATCCGCCCACCTGATCGACATAGGCTTCAACCGCATCCGCCGCACCCTTGCGAATCTGGCGACCACCCATATCGACGCCGCTCATGCGAGTCTGCGCCGTGAACGGGATGAACGTCGCGCCGAGTGCGCCAATATCGCGCTCACGGATGCCATATTTTTCCTTCGCCAGTACGACGATGCTGCGACCTTCGGGCGTTTCGTCGGCCAGCGACGAAATTTGCGCGGCGTCGGCCAACGTCTTTTCGTCGATGCCATCGGCGGGAAAGAAAGCCGTCGCCTGTCGGTTGCCGAGCGTGATCGTGCCCGTCTTATCGAGCAGCAGCACATCCACATCGCCCGCCGCTTCGACCGCGCGCCCCGATACCGCGATCACGTTGGCCTGGATCATGCGATCCATGCCCGCGATCCCGATTGCTGAGAGCAAGCCACCGATCGTCGTCGGGATCAAGCACACCAACAGCGCCACCAGCACCGTCACCGTGATCGGGATGCCCTGCCCCGCCGCGCCCACGCTGAACAGCGAGAAGGGCAGCAGCGTCGCCGTCGTCAGCAGGAAAATGATCGTCAATGCAGCCAGCAAAATCGCCAGCGCGATCTCGTTGGGCGTCTTTTGACGTTTCGCGCCCTCGACCATCGCAATCATGCGATCGAGGAAGGTCTCGCCGGGGTTGGTCGTGATCTCGACGATCAGCCAATCCGAGAGAACGCGCGTGCCACCCGTGACCGAACTGCGATCGCCGCCGCTCTCACGGATGACGGGTGCGCTCTCGCCCGTGATCGCGCTTTCATCGACCGAGGCGACGCCTTCCACGACCGAGCCGTCGCCGGGGATCGGATCGCCCGCCTCGACCAGCACCACATCGCCTTTACGCAAAGTCGCGGCGCTGACGAGCGTCTGCGGCGCGGTGCGATTCGGTTTCGCCAGTTTCTTGGCGTTCACATCGCGGCGCGACTTACGCAGCGATTCGGCTTGCGCTTTGCCGCGCCCTTCGGCCATCGCCTCGGCGAAGTTGGCGAACAGCACGGTGAACCACAGCCACGCGGCGATCACGGTGATAAAGCCCGCGCTGGCACCGCCTTCGCCCACGCCGCCGTTCAATATCGCCGAGATAGCCAGAACGGTCGTCAAGAGGCTGCCCACTTCGACCACGAACATCACCGGATTTTTGACCTGATGACGCGGATCGAGCTTCGTGAACGATTCGATCGCCGCGCGTCGCACAATGGGCGGGTCGAACAGCGGCCTCGATTTTCTTGCCTGGACTGTCATGATGATTTGCTTTCCTTCATTCTCATCGGAATTCCTCTTGAGCGCGCCACACTGTGATAATAATCAGTTGAGGTCGCGGCTTACTCCCCCTCTCCGTCATCACGGAGAGGGGTTGGGGGGTGAGGTAAATCCCCTGATTTTATGGGAACAGAATCAGGTGTTCGACGATCGGGCCGAGCGCCAAGACCGGGATAAACGACAGCGCGCCGACGATCACGATCACACCGATCAACATGGCGATGAACAGCGGCGTATGCGTGGGTAGCGTGCCGGCACCCGCTGGAACGAGCTTCTTGCGTGCCAGCGAACCCGCCAAAGCCAGGATCGGCACGGCGAACCAGAAGCGCCCGAACAGCATGACTACGCCCAACGCCAGATTGTAGAACGGCGTATTGACGCTGATTCCGGCGAAGGCGCTGCCGTTGTTGTTGGCCGCCGACGTGAACGCATACATGATCTCGCTGAAACCATGCGCGCCGGGATTGGCGACTCCCGCCGTGCCGTTATCGTTGGCAAGCACTGCGATCGCCATGCCGACCAGCATGAGGCACGGCATGATCAGGATTGCGATCGAAACCATTTTCATATCGAACGCCTCGATCTTTTTGCCCAGGTATTCGGGCGTGCGTCCGACCATCAAGCCCGCCACGAACACCGCCACGATCGCAAAGGCCAGCATTCCGTACAAGCCCGATCCGACGCCGCCGAGGACGGTTTCGCCGAGGTGCATCGAGAACAGCGGCATCAGGCCACCCAACGGCATGAACGAGTCGTGCATGGCATCGACCGCGCCGCTCGAAGTGACGGTCGTGCCGATCGAGAATAGGGCTGAGCGGGCAATCCCGAAGCGAACTTCTTTGCCCTCCATGTTGCCGCCCGGATTTACGTCCGAAGCGACCGCATCCACGCCCAACGCCGTGATTCGCGGGTTCGGCTGCGACTCTGCCGCATACGCACCCGCGATCAGGACGACGAGCATGATCATCATCGCCGCGAAGATCGCCCATCCCTGCCGCGAATCGCCCACCATCTTGCCGAAGGTGTAGGTCAGCGCCGCCGCGATCGACGTTTCGGCCAGGATTTCGAGGAAGTCGGTCAGGGCATTCGGGCTTTCAAACGGGTGCGCGGAGTTCGTGTTGAAAAAGCCGCCGCCGTTCGTGCCGAGGTGCTTGATCGCAAGCTGCGAGGCGACCGGCCCCATCGGCAGCGTTTGCGTCGTCACCGGCACGGTTTGCATCTTCGGGAGGCCGCCCGCATCGTTGACCGGGCTGCCATTGCCATCCAGCACGGGCACCTGATAGCTCGTCGGCTGCACCAGCGCCACATCTTTGTAGCCGTTGAAGTTCTGGATCACGCCTTGCGAGACGAGCACCAGCGCGATCAGAACCGAGATCGGCAGCAGGATATACAGGATGCTGCGCGTCAGATCGACCCAGAAGTTGCCGATGGTCTGCGAGGTGTGGCGCGAAATGGCACGAATCAACGCGACCAACACCGCCATTCCCGATGCCGCGGACGCGAAGTTCTGCACCGCCAAGCCGACCATCTGCGTCAGATAGCTCATGGTCGTTTCGCCGCCATAGCCTTGCCAGTTGGTGTTGGTGACGAAACTGACCGACGTGTTAAACGCCGAATCGGGCGTGATCGCGCCAAAACCCTGCGGATTCAGCGGCAGCGATCCCTGGAGGCGTTGCAGGATATACACGAAAAGGATGCCCACCACGCTGAACAAAATCAGTGCCAGCGCGTAGGTTTTCCAGTCCATCTCCTCATCTTCGGATGTTCCGCACAGCCGATAGATGATCCGCTCGACCGGGCGCAAGGCGCGATCGATCACGACGGGCTGCCCCTGATAGACACGCGCCATATACAGGCCGAGTGGCTTGGTGATCAACACCAGCGCGACCAGATACAGCACAATTTGCAAAATACCGTTGAGTGTCATTTAGAACGCCTCCGGCTTGAGCAGCGCGGCGATGAGATAAACCAGCAGCAGCAGCGCCAGGATGCCGCCGATCACATAGAGTAGATTCATGTTGATCCCCTTAGAGCCGTTCGCAGAGCTTGACCAGCCCCCACGACAATCCAAAAAAGACGATAACGACGACCAGAAACAGAATATCTGCCATTGCGATGACCTTTCCCCTGCATCAATCACCCAGTTATAAGCCCGACACAGGCCAAAAAACGGTCAAGGTTATTTTGGATCGCGTAAAGAAATCGTAAAGGCGGGGATGCTGTATTCAATATAAAAGGGCGATCCAATTGGATCGCCCTTTTTTGTCCTATTTTGTGATGAACCTGGCAACGTCTGCAGATTCACCACAGCATCAGCGGACGCGGCAGGCCGCGTCCCTACATCATACGGGTACGGCCTGCCGCGTCCGTTTAATCCCCCGCGAGAAAGCCGCTGTTCATCTGATTGTCGATCCAACGACCGATACGGGGCAGCCGATAATCGACGCCCTGCCACGTCTGAAAGGCAGCGATGCAGCTATACACGATCATCGCAAAGGGCAGCGCCAATGTCGCCACCACGAACAAGATCAGCGCGGGGACGGCGACGATCCACAAGATCAGGCCGACGATCGTGATCGCTAACACGATCAAGATCAACCCGCCGACGAAAACGCCGCCCGTCAACAGCGCCAGCCAACCCACCGTCCCGATGATCTGGAGCGTGAAGGCTTGCAGGGCCTGGAAGGCCACGAACTCCGACTTCTGCCGCCAATAGAAGTAAATGCCCAATGGGATGAACAGCGTGAGCAAGGCCAGCATTCCGGCGCTCATCAGAGCCGCCGTGACAGTCACAAGGGCGCTGGCGTGCGCCAACATGGCCCAGCGCCGTTCTTCGAGCGTGATCGAGGCGGGGCGATATTTCGGTTTGCGCGCCGGAGTCGGTTGTGCGCCGAACTGACCCGCAAAGCCGCCGCCAAAGCCTGCATCGAACGCGGGGCGGCGCTTCGGCTTTTCCGGCGCATCGACAAAATCGCGGCTGGTCGGGCGCGGCTCGCGGTCGTCGGCACGCGGTTCCACCAAGTCGGCGTCGTTGAGAATATCTTCCAGCCGTGGTACGCGCAGACGATCTTGTTCATAGTCGCGGGTCAGCTTGCCCAGATCAATCTCTGGTACGGCGTTCGGATCGGAATCGGTCATAAATTCGTTGTTCTGATCGGTCATCTTCTGTCATCTCCTCGCGGGCAGTTTTGCCCCACACAGGCGCGCACTTCGTTTTCGATAGGCGGCGGCCTGTATCATTTCGTCAGTTGTGATCCATATTACGTAGCGCGCGCGGCGAAGTTGCGGCACTATTGTAGCGTTTGTGGCAGCGGGCTATGCGGGAGTCGGGGCAATGATCACCAAGCGACATTTTGGACTCGTGCTGATGTTCGTGGGCGCGCTCGGCCTGATCGGGCTGCCGCTGTTCGATGTCGTGCGCCACCACGCGATCGCCGGGAACAAGTACCAGCTTGCGATCCTGATCGGCTGCGCACTGTTGATCGGCGTGGGCGCGACGCTGCTCCCACTCGGAGAACAACCCCTGTGAAGCCATTGACACGGATCATCCTCGGCGCGGCGCTCATCTTGATGGTCGCGCATGCGATCATTTATGTGGTTTTTGCGATCAATTTGGCGCAGTTTCCCTTCGATTATGACCAGGGCGAAGGCTTCGAGTTACACGATACCGTGCTGCTCAGCGAGGGTCAGTGGCCGTACCGCGACAACGCCGTCTACCCATTTTATGCCAGCAACTATCCGCCGCTGTACCATGTGCTGTTGATTCCGTTTGTGTGGTTGTTTGGGCCGCAATATTGGTACGGGCGGCTGGCGGGTTTCGCGGCCACGCTGATCACCGCCGCCGCGATCGGGTATGCGGTGCAGCGGGCGACGCGCCAACGGGTGATTGCGGCGTTGGCAGGGCTGGCGTTCCTCGCGTCGAACTATGTGTATCATACGAGCCCGCTGTTCCGCCAGCACGCCACGATGGTCATGTTTGAGACGCTGGCGATTGTAGCGGCGGGGCTGATGTTCGGGAGAGTACGCGGCCCCGATGAGGCTAGATTCACCTCACCCCCTAGCCCTTCTCCGTCCTCGCGGAGAGGGGGTAGCGAGCCGCTCGATCGGCGGGCGCTGATCATCGCGCTGATCGCGTTGATGGCGGCGGGCTTCACGAAGCAGTTGGCGGTGGCGACGGTCGGTGCATTCTTCGCCTATTTTTTCGTGCGCGCACCCCGTCGCGCGCTCGGCTATGCGATCGGATTCGCGGTGGTGGCTGGGCTGATCTTCCTGGCGATCAACGTGAGCACGGGCGGCCAGTGGTGGCTGAATATTATCACCGCCAACGTCAACCTGTACATTCCGAGCCAGTTTACGGATCTCGCGCAGCAGTTCGTCGGCCTGCATGGTGCGCTGCTGATTTTGGCCGGGTTATATACGCTGTACGAATTGTATTTTGCGCGCTTGTCCATCTACACGATCTGGTTTGCGTTCGCGGCGATCGATGCGGTGTTGGCGGGCAAATGGGGCGCGGGCGACAGCTATTTCACCACGCTGATCGCGGCGATGTGTATCCTGGCCGGGCTGTTCGTCGGGCATTTGGTGGCGCGTGACTGGACGATCGCCAACAATTATTGGTCGCGCGCCTTCACCCGGCTCGAAAGTCGCGCCCGCCGATCGCTGCCGATCGGCTTGATCACGGCGGCGGCCATGCTGATGTTCGTGTTCTATGGGCTGGCGGTCGTCCATGTGCCGCTGAACGTACCCGTTTTCAAGACGGTGACCGATGTGCTGCACATCCAATCGAACACAAAATTCCCAGCCTTCTATGATTCGGCGGGCTGGGTGGCGGGCTATGCGCTGCTCGGCCAGCTTCCGACGGCTGAGGACACCGCGAACGGCTGGCAGATTACCGAGGCGCTGCGCGGATCGCGGCTGGTGCTCAGCGAGGATTCGGCGTTCGCGTTGCAGGCGGGCAAGGCGATCATCGGCAACCCGACACAGCTCAAAAATCTGTATGAGAACCAGCACCTCGATCCGTCCGCATTGGTGGCGATGATCCGCACACAGCAGTTCGGTGTGGTGATCTTCCGCGCGCCGTTTTACCCGCAGCCGGTGATCGAGGCGGTGTACGCGGCGTATCAGGTGACGGCGACGATCCCGATGAACGGCAACACCTATCAGATCATGACGCCGCGTCCGGGTTATGTGTTTTAACCACAGCGACCAATCAGCATCTTTCGGAAATTGCCAATCGAGAAACTCAGACATGACCACGACACATGATGAATCGTTAGCTAAAAAATATGGCGGGTATATCAGCTTTCAAACCGACACCGAGCCATTCAAGATCGAGGTGTATGGCGAGTCTGAGAATGACGATTTTGAACGACTGCTCCGCGCTCACCTTCAGCCACCCACGCGGGTGATGGATTTGGGTTGTGGAGCAGGTCAGTTCACGTGTGAAATGGCGAGTCGCGTGGAAGAACTCTGGGCAATCGACCAAGAGCAAGATGTCATCGAGGCCGCCGTCGAACGTGCCCAAACGTTGGGTCTTAGCAATGTGCATTTCATCTGCGGAAAGAAAAACGATCCGCATATTCTGGCGGCCATTCCAGAGCGCCTGGATGTAATTTATGCGCGCCGTGGTCCGAACTTGGACAAGGATTTGTCCCAGAAGCTCAAGGTGGGCGGTGTTTTCCTGCAACTCCAGCTCGGCGAATTTGACGGCTATCCGCTGCGAGAGATCTTTGGCAGGCGTGCGTATTCACCCTATCACTTCCACAATGATCAAGATTTGATGATTCAATATTCCTATATGCAGATGCAGCCGATCAGCATCAAGTCGTACTTTTTCGATGCTTTCTTCAAAGATATCGATCACCTAGAGGCGTTTCTGATCAACGTTCCGGCCAATCTCACCGATTGGCGGATGGCTATGCTGCCGTATGAACGTGAGCGCGATCGGCCTGCTTTGGAGTTATACGCCCGCTATCAGGCCACCCAGGATGGAATCCGGCTACAACGACATCGGCGCGTGATGGCTTTCCGCAAAATCGAGTTGCGCTATCCGACGCAACATTAACCTATCGCGGGGTTCGTTCGCGCTCGTCAAAGCAGTGTGAGGTACACGATGGCAACCCAGACAAAAATTACGGCAGCACAGTATGCCGCGTTCTTGGCACGATCCGACAATGCCAATCGTCGCTTTGAATTGATCGAGGGGGGGATCGTCGAAAAAATGCCGACTCAGATGCACGCCTATATCATTCAGATGCTCAGCGGCTTTTTGTTCGTATTTCTGCGCCAAAATCCAATCGGCTATGCGCTGATCGAGGCGCGCTATCGACTCCCCAGCGATCCCGAAAATGATCTGATTCCCGATCTGTCGTTTGTCACCAAAACGCATGGCGCGCTGGTGAGTAGCGGCCCAGCGCCCTATTTCCCCGATTTGGCCGTCGAAGCGCAGCGCCTCGCCATACGCCGCGATCGCCCGCCACAGGTTCCCGTCGCGGTCTTCGAGCGCCGCCAGAGCGTGGTAGGCAATCGCCAAGTTGTTTTGCGTCATCGCATAATCGAGCGGGGCGGCCTCGGCGGTGTAGAAGCGCAGTGCCTCGCCATAGCCCGCGATCGCCCGCCGCAGGTTCGCCTCGCGGTCTTCGAGCGCCGCCAGAGCGCCGTAGGCATTTGCCAGATTGTTTTGCGTCATCGCATAATCGAACGGGGCGGCCTCGGCGGTGTAGAAGCGCAGCGCCTCGCCATACGGCCGCGATCGCCCGCCGCAGGTTCGCCTCGCGGTCTTCGAGCGCCGCCAGATCGTTATAGGCAAGCGCCAGGTTGTTTTGTGTGCCCGCATAGTCGAGCGGGGCGGTCATGGCCGAAGACAGCGCGGCCACCGCCCGGACGGCGCTGCAAATCGGGACGTCCTTGCCCATCAGCGCGGCACATATCACGCGCCTGCACCATCGCTACAAAAACGTGTACGGCCAGCCACGATAAATGAATCACCTCACCCCTTCCGCAATCACTAAGAGGGGGAGTCGAACCCAGCACGCCGCTCGAAAGTCAACGAACAACACGCGTCTTCGCCCTGATACTGTATATCTACCCAAATCTGTTAGAATTCATCTGGACTTTGGCCGTGCGTTGACCTCGATCTGTGGGGATCGCTATGCTTTGAACGACATATATTCGGTTCGTCATCACATTTGAAGAGAATGGCGGGGATTTATGAACTTTCAATGGAAACTGCACTTGGGCCCAGCTCATGTTGCGATTGAACGGATGAAGCTGCATTTCCAGAGACCGCACTACGATCCACGCGAAGCTTGGTTCATGGCACCAACGCAGCGCTACTTTTCCGATTTGCATGAGACTTTAACGACTAAAGAAGATTTGCAATATATTGAGAATTACTTATTCGATACAGGTGCCGGGCTTAAAAACTTCGGACGTTTTGATGAATGGGTCGAATGGTTTTTGTTTTTGCTCCCCTACCTTCTCGAGCATATCCTTGAAGGCAATCTTCTGTGTTTGACCATAAATTACTTTCTAAATATGTATCCAGATGAAGTCACAGAAGAATATGCGGGGTTTCGTGAAGATGTCCTTCTCACCTTACCTCACGCCATCATGGCAACCGCGCTTTGGGAGGGCAACGATTTGGCAAAAAATCCACAATGGAATTATGCCTGGGAAGGTAAAGCGTATTCTCCCTTATTTGCAACGATGTTTTTCTGCTTGAAGTATCTAAAAGCCGATGAAATAGGCTCTTGGGTGACCTCTCTTACAAGTACTAATGGTGATTTGTGGAAGAATCTAATTTTCCAATGGATGAAAGGGCTAAAAACGCTTGCCCACCTTGCCGAACACCCTCAGGAACTTCCCGGATTTACCAATATGGAGCATTGGCACGCTACAGGCTCCGTAGAACTTCTTTTGAATGCCGCGGGCATCAACTGGAATGAATCTTATCTCGTATTTACGGGAACCACCTCGAAGAAAACGCTGTCCGACTATGTACCGACCGAAAATATCGCAACATTTTGGAGTGCTGTCGAAAAACACTGGCCGCCCGACACCAAGTTGGGTTGAAAAAGCATAACTATTTGCCATGCGATGTTGATGGAGAGCGATCCTGATCACATTGATCGTCGCGTCATCGATTGGTGGCTTGGACGTCTCAGCCATAGGCATTGATCTCCCCGGTGGCGCGGCACTGGCACGCTAGTATAGCATAACGTGGCAATCGGAAGTTTTGGTAGGTACGCGGCAAGCCGCGTCCGCTAACTCTGCTATCCCTCACCACCCTCTTAACCGATTTTAATCACCTCTTGCGACACACCCTGTACAATAGAACGCATCACTGAGACAGGGTTTCGGAACGTCCATGCGCAAAGCCGTATCGCCACAACGCCCATATTTCAATCAACCATTGAAACAATTCGCGTTGTCGTTTTTCGTGGTTGCCACCTTCGCCGCCTATGCGATTCGTGAGCAGCTCACGGGCGGATCCGGCACGACGAACGCCGCCACCCCAACTTTGGCGGCCAATTTGCCGCAGGTCGCCGCGCAGCCAGCTCCAAATTCCGCGAGTGCCACTCATTATCGGGATGGCGAATACACGGGCGACATGGCCGATGCCTATTTTGGCTATGTGCAAATCAAAGCGGTTATCCAGGGCGGGCGCGTGACGGATGTCCAGTTTTTGAGCTATCCGAGCGATCGGCGCACCTCGCAGCGCATCAACAATTATGCGATGCCCTACCTCAAGAACGAAGCGATCCAGGTGCAAAACGCCAATGTCGATATTGTGTCTGGCGCGACACTGACCAGCGAGGCGTTCATCCAATCGTTCGGAGCGGCGCTCCAGCAGGCGGGCGGCGCTTAACCCGATGCGAATTACGCGCCTGTTGATGGGAATGCCGATTACGGTCGAGGTGGTCGAATCACCTCACCCCCCGCCCCTCTCTCCGTCCTCACAGCGAGGCGGTGCAGATCGAGGTGAGGTTCTGGCGTCCGCGATTGAGGGGGTATTCGCCTATTTCGAGTATGTCGATGCGACGTTCAGCACCTACAAAACCACCAGCGAGATCACGGCGATCAACGAGGGGCGGCTGACTTTGGCGGGTGCCAGCCCGAATATGCAGACAATTTTTGCGCTGGCTGAACAGACCAAAGCCGAGTCGTTCGGCTATTTCGACATTGCCTTTGGTGGCAAAATTGACCCGTCGGGTGTGGTCAAGGGCTGGGCGATTCACAACGCCGCGCAGATGTTGTGGGATGGCGGTTTCGATAATTTCTACGTGGATGCGGGCGGCGATGTTCAAGTATCTGGCAAAAACGCGGATGGCGAAAATTGGCGCGTCGGCATCCGCAATCCATTCAACATCGAGCAGATCGTGAAGGTGCTCAGTCTCAGCGATTGCGGTATCGCCACATCAGGCAACACGATTCGCGGCGCGCATATTTACGATCCGCATCAGCCGGGATCGTTCCAGCCAGAGATCGTGAGCATGACCGTTATCGCTCCGAACGTTTACGAGGCCGATCGGTTTGCGACGGCGGCCTTTGCGATGGATCGGCGCGGGATCGGCTTCATCGAACATTTGCAGGGTTTCGAGGGCTACATGATCGATCGGGCTGGCATGGCAACGTTGACGAGTGGATTTGAGGCATATGTGGCGTGAGACGATGAAGACGGACGAGGCAGGCCTCGTCCCTACAGCAGACGGCGTTTTGTAGGGACGAGGCAGGCCGCAGATCGCCCCTCTCCGTCCTCACGGAGAGGGGTCGGGGGTGAGGTAAATCCGGCATGGGTAGGAAAGATTACTGATGCTTAAGCAAATTGACGACATCCTGAATCGCATCACCATGTACCGCCTGATCGTTTATTATCTGGCGGCGCTGCTGCTCACGGCGCTTATTTTGTGCTACCTCAAGCGGCTGCCGTTCGATCCGCTCGATTTGCTGTTCACGGTCGCGTTTTTGATCGCGGTCTGCTGGCTGACGAACACGATCTTCGCGCGGACTTTTCGCGTGCCCGCCAACGTCGAATCGGCCTATATCTCGGCGCTGATTCTGGCATTGATCATCGATCCGAGCAAGCCATCGAGTCAGCTTTGGTTTTTGATCTGGGTGGGCGTGCTGGCGATGGCCTCGAAGTACATCCTGGCGATCAAACGCAAGCACATCTTTAATCCCGTCGCGCTGGCCGTAGCCGTGACTGCGCTCACGATCAACCAGTCGGCGACGTGGTGGGGCGGCACGGGTTGGATGCTGCCCGTCGTGGCGATCGGCGGCTTTTTGATCGTGCGCAAAACGCAGCGCGAAAAACTCGTGATCGCGTTCGCGGTGGCCGTCTTGGTGGGCATCGTGGGCGCGGGCTTGCTGAGCAGCGTCGATATTTTCAATGCGCTGAAGCAGACGGTGATCGACTCGCCGGCCGTATTCTTTGCCTGCATCATCCTGACCGAGCCGCTGACGATGCCGCCCACGAATCGATTGCAAATCATCTATGGGGCAGGGGTCGGGCTGCTGTTCGCACCGGGTTTGCACTTCGCCACGTTCTATCTCACGCCTGAATTGGCGATCCTGGCAGGCAACTTATTTTCGTATCTGGTCAGCCCCAAAACGCGGCTCATGCTGCGACTCAAGGACAAAGTGCGGCTCGCGCCGGACACCTACGATTTTATCTTCACCCCGACTCAGAAACTCGCCTTTGCACCCGGTCAATATATGGAATGGACGCTCGGCCACAAGCATCCCGACAATCGCGGCAATCGGCGCTATTTCACGTTGGCTTCGTCGCCAACCGAAAACACGCTGCGGCTGGGCGTCAAGTTCTACCCGGAGTCGAGCAGCTACAAAAAGTCGATGCTGGCGATGGATCGGCATAGCGAGATCGTGGCGGGGCAGCTTGCGGGAGATTTCACGCTGCCGGACGATCCGAAGCAAAAACTCGTCTTCATCGCGGGCGGCATCGGGATCACGCCGTTTCGGAGCATGATCAAATACCTGCTCGACACCGATCAAAAGCGTTCGATCGTCTTGTTCTATGCGGCGCGGACGCCGGGCGAGTTCGTATATCAGGATGTGTTCCAAAAAGCGGAGCAAAAGATCGGACTCAAGACGATCTACACGCTGACCGATGCCACGAGCAGGCCGCCGGATTGGTTGGGGCGGGTCGGCTACATCAACAAGCAGCTAATTAAGCGCGAAGTACCCGATTACAAAGCGTGCGCGTTCTATCTATCGGGGCCGAACGCGATGGTGACGGCCTTTGAGGAGACGCTGCTCAATCTGGGCGTCGCGCGCGAGCACATCAAAATCGACTTTTTCCCCGGCTTCGCCTAAAACACAGTCATGAGTGACCGGATCGGCAACCTATTTCGCCGCTTCGAGCGTTTGCACCGTGCCATCGGACTCGGCGCACCAGCCCATTTTGCCGACCAGTGACGCTGACGCGGAGGTGAGAATCTGCACCTTCCACCATAGCAGGCCATCGGCGGCCTGCGGCCCATCGGTGATACGCACCCGCGAATCGCCTGGAATCTGTGCGAGTTGGGTGCCGGCTTTGCCCGCTTTGTCGCGCATGTTGAGCACGCCGTTCTTCGTCGTCCGCACGAACGCTTCGACCCCGACCTTGAGCGTGCCATTGGCGATTGAAGTTTGCGTCGCCGTACCGCTGACACTTGCCGGATTGGCCGCACCGCCCGTCGCCGAAGGTGCCAGTGTGAGCGTCGCGCTGGGCGTGAGCGTGGCGGTGGGTACGAGCGCCGTCTGCGTCAGGGCGATCGCGTTGAGCTGCGCGGTGGTGGTGGCTGCGGCGTCCACCGTGCTGGTCGCATCCCGATTGGCCTGCGCGGTCAGAGTGGGCGCGTCAAGTTGAGCGGCACCCGGCAATGTACAGGCGAGGGCGGCCACAGCCAGCGTAGCGAGGGCGAGGGATACGAAAGCAGCACGTCGGGTCATGGGCGGGGCGCTCCTGATGATCGAAAATAATGCCGTTGATTATACGCGCGAATCGCAGATTCACCTCACCGCCGACCTCGCTCCGTGAGTGCGGAGCGGGGTCTCTGCTGCAACCAAGTCTACGAAGCGGGGGGCGTTAGTACCGTATCAAGAATATTGATTGTGGTGCCATCCGCGACTTGAATTGAGACCAGTTCGCCGCGAAAATACCGCCCCAGCAGCGACACCTTGCCGTTTACTTTGATGTCCTTGATGCTCGTTCCGCCGCCGGATTTATCCACATCGGGCGTAATTTTCAATTCCCCAGCATTCGCCATTTTCAAGACGATTTCGGTGGGATCACTCAGGAACTGCCCCTGGAGGTCATCAACGCTGATAGTCCCATCTACGAGATGATATTTCAGCAGGTTTTCCAGTTTTGCGGGATCGGAACTTATCTTGGAAAAATCCGAAAACGCCTTAAACGCTTTGTCTGTCGGCACAAACAAGGTGTAGAAGCCTTGCGCGGGTTTGTATTCGTCCAGCTTGACCGACTTTGCGGCTTTCACGAATGTTTTGAAACTGAGCAGCGGATCAGTTTGGGCAGCCAGCCAATCGTAGGCACTGCCAAGCGCGATTGAGGCCTGGGGTCCACAGGCGTGCGGGCAATCGAGGACTTTTATCATTTGCGTCCGAGGATAGAGCTTCGTCAATGTGAGCGTCTGGGGTTTGGCAGCCGAGTTGACTTCCTGAAGTTGAAGACCAATTTTTGTGGCTCCCACGGGCGCATAAAAGTACACGTATTCGTTCACCGGAATCTTCTGCGCGAGAGGCTTGTTGTTGAGCGTAACCGAAAAGACGAAGGGTTTTTCCCCGGCTTGATTTTGATTAACGATGACGATAGGCACAAACTTGGTCAAATCCAGCGCGCCAAGTTTGGCTTGTTCCTGGGTTTCATTGATCACGATCAAAGGCATCTCATCCCCACCCACAAAAAACAGGTAGCTGCTGCCAGCTTCTAACGTGACACCTGGAACTTCCTTACCGCCGACCGTGAACTTTGTTTCATGTCCCGTCGCCGGAAGCGATACGAGCGAAGGACTTGCCCCGTTGACACCTAATACCGCTAACTTTGCGCCATCGGCATCAAATTCTACGCCGGTACTGCCCGACGTAAACATATGCACGAGGCTGATAATGCGAATGGTCGCAGGCTGTCCGTCGGCTCTGGCAGATTGTGTTGCTATCCCCGAAAACAGGATGAGCATGGCGACGGACAGCAACCTGAAGCGCGTCTTCAACGGAGACATATGGAACACTCCATGTGATGAATGGATAGGGACCTCGAAAACAACATTATCCTTATCGGCGGAACGTGTCAAGTTGCCGGGTCGCATGGGTGCATTCAAAATTAGGGGCGAAAGATGCGTTTTGGCTGAAGGCCATCGCCAGGGAAAAGCCGTTCGGTACGACTCGCCCCCAGCCCTGAATGCACCCGTTCGCATGAGCAGCGTGATTGAATCTGATTTTGCGGCAGTCGGTGGATGGCGGCTGGCCGCATCTGCCTTTGTCGAAAACACCTATCTCTAACAGGGCGGAGGCTTAAGATTCTTTTCCGGCGCGAACCAATCGAGTCCGCCTGATCGCAGCGCCACCACGCCACCGATCACCGTCGTGGCGGGCGAATCGATCCCGGCCTCGGCGATCCGTGCAGGCAGATCGACTAGTTGCGCGTCGATCACACGCTGGCGAGCCGTCGTACCCCATTCGATGCAGGCAGCAGGCGTCTCCGGCGCGACTCCGGCTTCGACCAACCGCGCCACGATCGCTGGCAAGCGTGCGACCCCCATCAGCAGGATCAGCGTGCCCATATTCGCCATGTGCGCCAACCCCTCATAATCGACGCTGCCCGCTTCTTTGGTCGGGTCTTCGTAGCCCGCGAACACCGTGAACGCGCCCGCGATCCCACGCTGCGTGACGGGAATACCTGCGTAAGCTGGTACGGCGATCGCGCTGGAGATACCAGGCACGATCTCGAATGGGATGCCCGCCGCGTGACAGGCCAGCGCCTCTTCGCCGCCGCGCCCAAATACGAACGGATCGCCGCCCTTGAGCCGCACGACCGTCAAACCCTCCCGAGCACGATCAACGATCAGATCATTAATTGCGTCTTGGCTGAGGCGATGTTTCGTCGGCAGCTTTCCCACGTCGATCAACTCGGCAGTTGGGCGCGCCTCCGCCAGCAGATCGGCGTTCACCAACCGATCGTAAAGGATCACGTCCGCCGCGCGCAGCAAGCGCAGTCCCTTGACCGTGATCAATTCCGCGTCGCCGGGCCCCGCACCAATCAGATAAACTGTTCCCGTTGAATTCACTCTGCTTCGCCCTGATCCTTCGCATCGTCCAAAGCGCGGCTCAGCCACCAGTTGCAGGGCGCGGGGCACGGAATGTCGTCGGGCGGAGTGTGTCTGACGTGCCATGTCGGATGGCGCACACAGCCGCCACATACCGATTTTACCAGATCGGCGCGGCGCTCCGCCGAAAGATTCCGGACCGCCTGATACATGCCCGTTTGCCGCGCGAGCGTCGCCTCCAGCGTTTCAACGGCGAGTGTTCCCGCCCGATTCGCTGCCCAATCTGCGACTGCGCCGGGGTAGATCGTCTCGACCACCGCATGAACCTCAGCCGGAGAATAGGTTGCTTTACGCCAGCCACCTGGCAGATCGCGCGCGGTCGACAGCGGACGAAATGGCGACTCGCGGACTTGGCGGCGCAGATCGGCCATCGAATAAATCCCTTTCGTCGGTGACGGATCATCGGCGCGATACGCAAGTAAGAATCGTCCATCCAGATCGCCAAAACGTACCGTACCCGCCGGGGTATCTATTGCTATTTGGAGCGCAGCCCATCCGCGCATCGGAAAGCCACCCGAAGACTTGACACGGTACGGTGCAGCGAACGGCGCACCAGCTTCGCGCGCCAACTCGATGATCACCTCGGTCAACGAGTCGTCGATACCGACGGGCGCGGTATAAAGCACTTGTCGCCCATTTACCTCACCCCCCAGCCCCCTCTCCGTCCTCACGACGAGGGGGAGCAGACCCAGCCGCGCGGGCACATCGATCGTGGTGTGCGAGCCGAGTGTCAAAAAGTACGGCACGGCGATCAAGTTCGGCGCGCTGGTGAGCGTATACACGTCCTCGATGCCGGGCGAATCATCCAGATAGACCGCGACGACTTCGGCGACGAGTCCGGCAGCGCGGATCGTGGCAGCTTGTGCTTCGGTGGCGAGGCGGCTCTCGGTGTTGCGACGGGTGCTGTGCCCGATGATGGCGATCGCCACCTGATCACGCGGGACATCCAGCAGCGTCAGCGCCTCATCGACGCGCGCGCGCACCATCTGCCCTAGATACGGATGTTCGCTCAAAGTGCGTGTGTAGCGGATCGTCAGGCCATCACGTTCGGTCAGCGCTCCCGTCAAACCCATCTCTGTCGGGATCACGGTTTGCGTAAAATACCCTTGCGCGGTGAACAGCGGCACGACCGTAATATCGGTGGCGGTCAGCGCGCGGAAGACATCATGAAAATTCGGCGCTTCCTTCCAAAACGCGGCGGTCACTTCATCAGCAATACCGAGCGCCCGCAGCGCATCGACCCGCGCCCAGATCAATCCCGCCGTGTCCGCTGTGATGTGCGAGCCATGCCCGGCCAGTACGATTGCTGTGCGCGTCAACCCCACCCTAACCCCTCCGCATCCAACGCCCTAACGCCAACGCTTCTCGGTGCGTGAGCACCGAGAACGTTCCTGTTGTGAAAACTAATTTTCCTGACATCTGAGATTACGGGATACCGCACGGACTTAGGCTGTTCAAGGCAACCAGTTGAGCACTGCTCGATAACTGAAGCAGCAGATGCTGAAATCCCGCCTGTTGAACCTAGTACAGCAGCGCGGAAATAACGAGACAGATTGCCCTTACCCGTCACTCCCCCTCTCCCGCAAGCGGCTAGAGTTATCCATGGGCGGCTACCCGCCACAAAGGGATGAAAATATCGCGGTGTCTCGGTGTGACTCCCCTTTCCCCCCGCTTGCGTGGGGGACAGGGGTGGGGGATAGAGGGGTTCTCCCCCGTCTATTTTCGCAGGGCTTTCAAACGGTAGCTGTTCCCTTTGATTACTTCCGCTCTGCTGTACTAGTGATTAAAAATTCCGCCTCAATGAGAACGGTCAGTCGTAATCATTTCCTGCATTCGGAAACATTGTATCACACGCCCTCGTTCTACAACCGAAATGAATGCAGCGATAGCCGCAGTGGGTATGGGTTGGCTTCCCCCTCTCCGTGAGGACGGAGAGGGGGATTGAGGGGTGAGGTAAATCTGTGGCATTTGATCCGTCAAGTCTTTGCGTATGTGGTTATTCCTCACCGCTTTGGGAAAATTTACACAATTCATGGTAAGACAATCGCTTGACCAACCCTCTATAAAGCATCACATCGAATATTCACTGAGGAGTCTGAATCGTGGCAAAAGCAGTTTGGAATGGCGTTGTCTTGGCCGAGAGCGACGAGACGATCGTGGTCGAAGGCAACCAATATTTCCCGATCGAAGCGGTTAAAAAAGAATATCTGCAACCGAGCAGCAAACACACAACCTGTAGTTGGAAAGGTATTGCCAGCTATTTCAACGTCGCGGTCGATGGCAAAACGAACACGGATGCGGCTTGGTACTATGAACAGCCGAAAGAGGCCGCCAAACAGATTACGGGCTATGTCGCCTTTTGGCGCGGCGTCACCGTTACCCGCTAAACCTGTGTAACCCTGATCGGACGCGGCAGGCCACTTCTCTACAAGAACGACGTTTTTTGTAGGGACGACGGCTTGCCGCGTCTGTCTTTTTGCCCAGACCGAATCTTTAAGGCTGGTCAGAAACTCCGAAACGGTATACCATCAGCCCCTCGGATAGATGAACGGCAAACGTATTTTTTGTTAGCGCAATAAATACTACTAAATGATTTACTGATTCTATTGATCCTTCATTGTTAGCAATGAATTTCGCTGACTGTGGTGCGGCGCAATTTTCGACGATGCGCCCGATTCCTGTTACCCTGGACTTTTCACCAACGCATTGAACGATAAGGACTCCCGATTTTGACGACGGATGCGCACGTTTTGGTGATCGGCAGCGGCGGGCGCGAACATGCGCTGGCCTGGAAATTGGCACAGTCGCCGCAAGTAGCGAAGGTCAGCGTCGCGCCGGGCAACGCCGGAACCCCGAACGCCGTGCCGATCGCGGCGACCGATATGGATGGGCTGCTGGCTTGGGCATTGGCGAACAACCCTGATCTGACTATCGTCGGCCCCGAATCGGCTCTGGCGCTCGGCATCGTCGATCGCTTTGAAGCGGCGGGTTTGCGCATTTACGGGCCGACTCAAAAAGCCGCCCAGCTCGAAACCTCTAAGGTGTTCGCTAAACAGTTCATGGCGCGTCACGCGATTCCAACCGCGCCCTTCGAGATTTTCGCTGAGCCGCGCGAGGCCTTGCGCTATCTGCTCAGCGTCGGCGACTCGCGGCTGGCGATCAAAGCCGATGGTCTCGCCGCTGGCAAAGGCGTCTACATGACCGATTGCGCCGACGATGCGGAGCGCGCCGTCCGTGCGCTGATGATCGAGCGCGTCGCGGGCGAAGCGGGCGCACGCATCGTGATCGAGCAAGCTCTCGATGGCTATGAACTGTCGATCCTGGCCTTTTGCGATGGCACATTCGCCAGCCTGATGCCGCCTGCGCAAGATCACAAGCGCATCGATGATGGCGATCGCGGCCCCAACACGGGCGGCATGGGCGCGTATGCCTCGTTCGCGCTGACGCCCGCGCTGCCGATCCAATCCGCGATCGAATCGATTATCGGTCAGACGTTGGCCGGCTTAGCGCAGGACGATATTCTGTTCAGCGGCGTGCTGTTTACGGGTTTCATGATCACCGCCGACGGCCCACAAGTGCTTGAATATAACTGTCGTTTCGGCGATCCTGAGACGCAGGCGATTTTGCCGCTCCTGGATGACGATCTGTATGCGGTCTTGCGCGATGGAAAGCTCCCACGCTGGCGGCAAAACGCGACCAGTGCCGCAGTCGTGATGGCTTCTGGCGGCTATCCGGGCGACTTCAAGGCGGGTCTTCCGATTACCGGACTCGATCGCGTGCCCGCCGATGTGACCGTCTTCCACGCCGGGACTCGCCGCGACGCCGATCAAATCGTGACGGCAGGCGGGCGCGTGCTGGCCGTGACGGGCGTCGGCGACTCACTGCGAGCGGCGCTCGATCGCGCATACTCAGGTGTCACGGCGATTCACTTTGACGGCGCGCACTACCGTACCGACATTGGCGCGAAAGGGCTGGCAACGTGACCGAAACGGCATATCAAGGCGCGGGCGTGGACATCGCCGCCAAGATGGGCATCATCGAACGGATCGCGCGCGCCGTCAAAGCCACGCAAACACCGCAAGTTCTGGCAGGTGTCGGGGCGTTCGGCGGCCTGTTCCAACTCACCGACGATCTGATCCTGGTGGCATCTACCGATGGCATCGGCACGAAGACAGCGTTGGCGGGCGCGATCGGGCGCTATCACGGCCTCGGCGTCGATATTGTCAATCACTGCGTGAACGATATTTTGTGTCAGGGCGCGCGTCCGCTGTTCTTTATGGATTACATCGCGGCGAGCAAGCTGCACCCTGATCAGATCGTGGAAGTGGTCGAAGGCATGGCCGAAGCGTGTGCGGCGGCGGGTTGTGCGCTGCTCGGCGGCGAAACGGCGGAAATGTCCGGCGTCTATCAGCCCGATCAGTTCGACGTGGCGGCGACGATCGTCGGTTTGGTCGATCGGGTGACGCTGCTGCCCACCACCGATATTGCGCCGGGCGATGTGCTGCTCGGACTCGAATCGAGCGGCCCGCACACCAACGGCTATTCGTTGATTCGCCGCCTGTTCGATCCGCACGCCGACGCGACCTGGATCGACGCGCTGATCGAGCCGCACCGCAGCTATCTCGCGCCCGTCACCGCAATCCGGGCGGCGCAGCCGATCAAGGCGCTGGCGCATATTACGGGCGGTGGCTTTTTCGATAATATCCCGCGCGTGCTGCCTGCGAAACTTGGCGTCGAAATCGTCCGCGAAAGTTGGCCGATCCCGCATCTGTTCGCGGAGATCGCGCGGCGTGGAAAAGTCGCGGAGGCGGAAATGTTCCATGTCTTCAACATGGGGATCGGGATGGTGATCATCGCCGCGCCCGAAGCCGCCGCCGCGATCGTGGCCGCGTCGCACGCTTTCCCGATTCACCGAATCGGCAGCGTAACCGCCCTCACAGCCGAGACCGACGCGCGCGTGATCCTCCGATGAGCGCGAAACTCAGCAAACTCGTGGTACTCGCCAGCGGTAACGGCAGCAACCTGGGCGCGATTTTGGCCGCCTGCGCTGATGGGACGCTTGCCGCGCACGTCGCCTTTGTGGTCGTCAATCGCAAAACCGCGCGCGCCCTCGATCGCGCCGAATCGGCGGGCGTGCCGAGTTTGTATCATCCGCTCAAGTGGTATCTGGATACGGGACGCACCCGCGAAGATTACGACGCGGAACTGGCTGCGCAAGTGCGCCGTTATGCGCCGGATTGGGTGATCCTGGCGGGTTGGATGCACATTTTGAGTTCGGCGTTTCTGGCGCAGTTTCCGGGGCGCGTGATCAATTTGCATCCGGCGCTGCCAGGGCAGTTCCCCGGCATCGATGCGATCGAACGGGCATTCGAGGCGTTCGGGCGCGGCGAGATCACCGAGACGGGCGTGATGATCCACTACGTGCCGGATGCGGGCGTCGATACCGGCCCAACGATCGTCACTGTGCGTGTGCCGATTTTGGCGAGCGATACGCTCGAATCGCTGACCGAGCGAATGCACGCCGCCGAGCATAAACTGCTGATCGAGACGCTGAAATCGCTGCTTGGCGCAAAGGATTAGGCATGTTCGAGTTCAAAGGGCTGGATGATGTCAATTGGCACTCGCTGCACCATGCGTATGGCTCGGCAGAAGATGTCCCTGGATTACTACGTGAATTGGCAGATGCAACAGATAAAAACTCTCTTGACGAAATTTCCGAAAAATTCTTCAACAATATTCAGCACCAGGGAGGTATTTACAGCGCGACGGCGGCAACTGTGCCATTTTTGATCCAATTGCTTGGCAAGAAAGATTTTCTAGATCGGTCATGGATTCTGGGTTCTCTAATTGGCATGTTGGAATCGTGTGATGGGCACGTAAATTATAAGACGCAGATCAGTATGCTCAAAGACGAGTTCGCAACTGTCGCCAATATCGAACGCGAAATTCTAAAATATTTAGCGTGTCTACGGGATTCGGACAATACGACTCGTGGGTACGCTGTCTATTTGCTAATGTGCATTAATCCCAAACAACCGCACATTCGCTTAAAACTGTGGCAGGCATCCAAAATAGAGACAAACTTGCTTATACGAGCGGCGATGATCAATAGCGTCGGAAAACTCGCAAGTAGAGGCTATACGCATTCTGCTCAAAGGGTTGGCAACCAGTATCGCATCCGATTTCAAATCATGATGAGATCAGCCGAAGAGCCGATCATCCGCCTTGCTGCCGTGTTAGCGTGGATTGATAGCTATCACTGGCTATCTGGCGATCTCCATATCACGCCGCCTGACGTAATTCCACGCATATTGGGTGAGTCTTTAATCGACGGTGCAATCGATGTACCAGTCCCACGGGGCATGGTCGGTCTCTTCTTTAGCGAATCGCAGATTGTGGAGAGACTTCAACGACTAAAAATCAACGAGATGATCGCGGCCTTGCAGATTGAAAATATGACAGGCAAAGCTGCTCATCTTATCATTAGAGAGATACTTGATAAGGCTTTTGGACGTATTCGAGCGAATTATTCAAAAACTGCCTCCGATTGGTATACACAATGGAGAAGATATGAAGCCGCGCTTTTTGAGGCAGAGGACGATCAGCATTTCTATGCATTCCAAGAACGAACCGGAGCGCTAAGACATTATTATGTGGCGAATAGGTCGTTAAATAGGTTCGAAACGCTTGCGATTGAAGCGATCGTCAACTGCGATCCGTTCTGGCAGATTCCGACCAATCTGTTCTCGTTTTTCTACGGCCTGCCCGATTCGCGCGACGAACTGCGGGCATTACTGGCAAAACAAGATTAGGGAGCGACATGTTCGAGTTCAAAGGATTGGATCAGGTCAATTGGCGCGCGCTACGCGACTCCTATGGCTCGGCAGAACATGTCCCTGACTTGATACGCGACCTTAACACGGATCAGGATCACGTTTTTCGGAAGGCGTTCGATGACCTGCTCAATGTCGTCAACCATGAGGGCTATAGCATTACCGATGTGACTGCCGCCACAACGCCTTTTTTGATCCAATTGCTAGACAAGAAAGATGTTCCGAAACGCGCATGGATCCTAGATGTGCTCATCAATTTTCAGGAATCGTGCGATGAGCACACCCGTTATGGAAGTGAAATTAGCGAGAGTAAATCTTTTTTTGCAACTTTCATCGCCCTTGAGGAAGGTATTGAAAAATATCTTGTTTTGTTGGCTGACCCAGACGACGAAATTCGTGCCCTTTCGGTTCAATTATTGACGCTGCTGCGCGCCGAAAAACCGAACGTCCGCCTGCGTATGTGGAAAGCCTCGCAGATTGAGGCGAATTTACTTATTCGTGCGGCCATGATTTATGGCGTGGGGAAGCTGATTGGCAATACATACGCATATTCCGTAAAAAGAGTGGCAAAGCAATATCGCGGTTTGTTTCAGACCTTGCTCGTAACTTCTGAAGAGTCGCTTATCCGCATAGCAGCGGCTTCGGCATGGATAGAAAGCCACACCACATTTTTTGCACATTCTCGTGGTGTACCATCGGCTATTCCAGGTATTTTGTGCGATGCGTTGACACAAGACAACGCAATCAGAGCGCCGTTTGAATTGAGGTTTCTTGAACCGCTGCGTGATCCTGTAGTTATTATTGAACGGCTAAGGAGATTAGACCTTGAAGGTATGGCTGAAAGCCTTCACGCTAATAGCATCACGAGCAAAGCTGCACACCTCATCATTCGAAAAATGCTCGATCAGGTTTTTATGCGAGTTCGAGCCAATTACTTAAGATTCCCTTATGGTTATAGCGATGAATGGAAAGCATTCGAAGCTCAAGATAACGCTGCGACAGACCAATATATTTATGCTCACCGCGAGACAAAGTTCAGCCTTCGACGCATTTATATGCCAGATAGACCGCTGAACGAACGTGAAAAACTCGTAGTCGACGCGATCGTCAACTGCGGTCCGTTCTGGCAGTTGCCGACCAATTTGTTCTCGTTTTTCTATGGGCTGCCCGATTCGCGCGACGAACTGCGGGCACTGTTGGCGAATTAATTCTGACACCTACGCAATCTTAAAGAACGGGGCGGACGCGACCTGCCACGTCCACCGCTATGAAAGGTTCGCTGACGATTACTTTTTGAGGGTGATCTTTTCGTTTTCGCCCATCTGCGATTGCTGCCCCGTTGCAATGGCCTTCACGAAACCGATCAGTTGGACGACCTTGCCGCTGGGCGAATCCCAATATTCGGCCTGCTCGACGGTGACTTTCAGCAGCGTCAAATCGGGATCATCCAGGCCATCCGGGAACCACGCCTTGTAAATCGGATTCCAGAGTTCTTTCATTTTGGCCTTGTCGTGGATAAGCTGCCCGCGCCCAGAGATCGACACATAGCGATTGTGATCTGGTGCGGAATAGCTCACGTTGACATTGCTCACGCGCTTTACTTCGCTTGCCTTGCCAGAACTGGCGCTGGTAAAGAACCACAAATCCCCGTCGAATTCGACCTGCTGCGTACCCATCGGGCGACTGTGCAGCGTGGCGTCCTCGTCCATCGTTGTCAACATCGCAATGTGGATGCCCTTGATCAGTTCGTTGACCTTTTGAATGCTCTCCGAATGACTTGTCGCGTGTGTCATAACATCTCCTTGTTCAATCTTTGCACATAAGTTATAAGGAGTTCGTCGAACCGATGCCAAATGATTTCGGCGCGGAATTGAATGGTGACGATCAGAGTTTATTCATCGATTTGACAGGTGCGGTACAATCGAGCCGATTATGGGTGATTTTGCGAGGAAGCGTGATTATGGCGCAGCAACCAGTATTACTTCAACTGCCTGAGCCGCTTTATGAACGTGTCCGCGAACTGGCGCAAGGGACGAATCGTTCGGTTGAATCGCTGCTGCTGGATAGCTTGACGCTGCTTTTCAGCGAACAGACCGATGAGTTATCTTTGGATGCAGGACAGCTAGAGTCGGCGTCTGATGAAGCGTTGTGGGCGCTCGTTTTCCGTCCGTTTGGCTGGCGGCAGGATGAACGCCTGCGTGAACTCACCGGACAGGGACAAAACCGTCTACTCTCCGCAGACGAACAAGGTGAACTGGAACGGCTGATCGATCAAGTCGATCAGTACACATTGCTTCGTTCCACCGCTTTGGTATTACTCAAAGGGCGCGGCTATGATGTGGAAAGCCGCCTGAAACAATCCGCCTGATGGCCTACATTTCAGAAGCGCTCCGTTCCGAAGTTACCCAACGTGCAAGAGGTTTGTGCGAATACTGCCAAACTGCACAATTGATCGTCGTGACAATGGAAATCGATCATGTGATTCCGGTTTCGGCGGGTGGAACCACGACGATCGACAATCTTTGCTTCACCTGCCGAGGTTGCAACGGCTTCAAACTCGATGCGCAAACCGCCTTGGATGCCCAGACCAGTCAAGTTGTGCCCCTTTACCATCCGCGTTTAGAGCGATGGGCGGATCATTTCGTTTGGAGCGAAGATGGTTTGCACGTGATCGGCAAAACGGCGTCAGGCCGTGCCACGATTGATCGATTGCGTATGAATCGAGATGGTGTGGTCGCGGCACGTCGCCGATGGGTGAGCGCGGGCTGGCATCCGCCGGATATGGACTGATCCAAAGCCGGTCAAAGCATGATGGGTGATCACAACCTGATCAATTCGAGCGTTGGGGTGTACAATCAAACATGCGGTGCTTGTTTTTGCGAGGAAACGTCGAACGCTGTGCGCTCCTGGATTCGTTTGGTGCAAAGGGTAACAAAACGCCATGCCAACCAAAATTCTCATCATTGAAGACGACCCGATCATTCTTCAAAACACCCTCCAAATCCTAAAACTGGAAGGTTTCGAGGTGCTCGGTGCAGACAACGGTCTGAGCGGCCTCGAAGCGATTCATAGCGAACTGCCCGATCTGGTGCTCAGCGATATTTCGATGCCCGGCCTGAGCGGTCACGAGGTCTTGGCGAAGATGCGCGAAGACGTCGCCACCGCCACGATACCATTCATCTTTTTGACGGCCTATTCTGCCAAAAGCGATTTGAGGCAAGGGATGGAGGCGGGCGCCGATGATTACCTGACCAAACCTTTCACAGTGCCCGAATTGTTGATGGCGATCAATGCCCGGCTCGAACGGCATATCATTTTCAAGCAGGCGCAAGACCGCAAGCTGAACGAACTGCGCGGCAATATCATTTATCTGCTGCCGCATGAACTACGTACCCCATTGGTAGCCGTGCTGGGCTACGCGGATTTTCTGATCGACAACTTCGGCACGCTCGATCAAAAGACGCTGCTGAAAGGTCTGGAGCGCATCCGGGTGGGCGGGCAGCGCCTATCGCGGCTGATCGAAAACTACCTGCTGTATGCGCAGATCGAAGTTTTCAAAAGCGATGCCAATCAGCAGGTGGTCTTGCGCAGCTATGTCGTCGATTCGCCGGCCAACTTTATCCGGCAGACGGCGCAGGTCAAGGCGAAACAGGTCAGCCGCGAGGCCGATGTCGTTTTCGAGCTGGCCGATGTCCCCAGCATCCATATCTCGGAGGAAAGTCTGAAAAAGATGGTCGAGGAGGTGCTCGACAATGCCATCAAGTTTTCTGCACCGGGGACGCCGATTGATGTGAAATCAACCGCCGACTCGGATGTCTATGTCGTTTCGATCTGCAATCGCGGTCGTGGCCTGAGCGCCACTCAGATCGCCGATGTCGGCGCATATATGCAGTTTCAGCGCAAACTCTATGAGCAGCAAGGATCGGGACTAGGCCTCAGTATCGTGCGCGGCTTGCTCGATCTACATGGCGGACACATGGCGATTGAGAGCATCCCCGACGAAACGACGACCCTCTCGCTGATGTTTCCGATCAGCACGCCCCGCTCATGACAACGCTGCCGCCACCGGAAACGGGAGAGCCGATCGCCGACAATGAGAGCGACAACGCGGGCAAGGATGTGATTTTTGGCTACAACGCCGTCTCAGAGGCACTGCTGGCGGGGCATCCCATTAACCGCATCTACTTTTCGGTCAGCAGCCGCCGCCCGTATATTGCCGAATTGAAGGCGCTGGCGCAGGATAACAAAGTGCGCTTCGATTTCGTCGATGTCGCCAAGCTGAACGTCCTGGCGCATACGGGCGAACATCAAGATGTGGTGGCGATCACCAGTCCAGTCGCCTATACCGAACTGGACGACTTCTTGGAAACCAATCGCGGCATCAATCCACTGACAGTGATCGTGCTCGATCAGGTGCAGCACGCGGGCAACGTCGGGATCATCATACGGACGGCGGTCGGCGCAGGTACGGCGGCAGTGATGCTGAGCGCACGCGGTGGCAGTTTGATCAACGACCAGGTGTTTCGGGCGTCGGCAGGCGCGATCTTCCATATCCCGGTAATCAAGTCCGGCTCACTGACGCATGATATGGCGCTGCTCAAAGAACACGATTTTTGGATCTATGGTCTGGAAGCGAACGGTGAGCGCGACGTTTTCACCGAGTCGTGGGCGGCGCGCTCCGCGATCGTGATCGGCAACGAACACGAGGGATCGCGGCCCGTGACGCGCAAAGCGGTCGATATTCATGTGCGCATCCCGATGGCAAATTCGTTCGATTCGCTGAATGCGGCGGTGGCAGCGGGGATCGTGCTGTTCCAGGTGGCGCATCATCATCGATCGCGCGCCATCAAAAAGTGATAGACTGTGCCTGATGATCGATTGTGAAAGGAACGCTTCCGATGGCTCACAAAGGTACAGGTACGAAAGACGATCCCTGGATTTTGCAAACGCCGCCCGGCACATCCGAATACACGATGTACAAAGACGAGACCGCCAAACCACCCGTCATCGTCTGCGTCGTCGGCAGCACCGAACTCCGCTACGATGTACGCGCCATTGAAGATCTCCATAAAATGCTCAAAGAGCACGGTGACTGGATGGAACTGGGCAGCGCCGACGAGCAAAAACCCGCCAAAGATGGCACCGTCGAAGCCTGGGGACGTTCTGATAAGAATCCGATCGGCGGTTGGTATGGCCTCAAAAAAGGACTGCGTGGGCGCTTCGGGATGTATATGCCGCCGCTGATGGAGGCGCTCGGCTTGGTCGAACTGGAGCACAACGCGCGGAATAACCGGATGCGCGCGAAGTAGGGCGCGTCGGACTCTGTACGTGAAGGACTCTGAGCAAGTAGGCTTCGTTCTAGCCAGCGTTGAGACTGTACCCGCTGCAAAAAAGCGGCTTGAAACGCCTCGCCGTCCATACGGCTGAATACCCGTCCAAACGTGTCATGCGATCCTGGGCTGGGCGGGGTTTGGGCAAACGGGCGACCACGCTATAATCTGCGACAATTCGCACACATGAGCGAACGTACACGAGGCCGCATGTCCGATCAACCACCCAATCGCCCTGTTAGCCCAAAACCGCAGCCCGAAGACCTTGATGGGAATTTACGCCCAGGGCGACTCGGCGATATTATCGGCCAGGAACGCCTCATCGAGAGTCTGAAGATATCAGTCGATGCCGCCAAAACGCGCAAAGAGCCACTCGATCACATCATGTTCTACGGGCCGCCGGGGCTGGGCAAAACGACGCTGGCACACGTCATGGCGAACGAAATGGGCGTCAATATTCGGCTGACGGCGGGGCCATCGATCGAGCGTGCGGGCGATTTGGCCGCGATCCTCACGCATCTCCGCGAAGGTGATGTGCTGTTCATCGACGAGATTCACCGCTTGGGGCGCGCCGTCGAGGAAATTTTGTACCCGGCGATGGAGGATTTTGCACTCGACATCGTGACGGGCAAGGGTCCGGGTGCGAAAAACTTGCGGCTGCACTTGCCAAAGTTTACTGTCGTGGGCGCGACGACGCGGTTATCCATGCTGTCGATGGCGCTGCAAACGCGCTTTGTGGGCATCTATCGACTCGATATATATGATGCTCAGACGTTGGTACGTATCGTGACGCGGGCGGCGCGCGTCCTCAAAGTGACGATCGAGGCCGAGGGTGCGATGGAGATCGCACAGCGGGGACACGGTACGCCGCGTATCGCGCTGCGGCTGCTGAAGCGGGTGCGCGATTTTGCCCAGGTGCGCGCCGACGGCGTCATCACCGCCGAAGTCGCCAGGGATGCGCTCGATCTGGCCGGGATCGATCCGCTCGGCCTGGATGATATGGATCGGCGGGTATTGCGTGCGATCATCGAAAAGTTCGACGGCGGGCCGGTTGGGCTGGATACGATCGCGGCATCGATCGGCGAGGATCGGGACACGATCGAAGATGTATACGAGCCGTATTTGCTACAACTCGGCTTTTTGGAACGCACGCCGCGTGGACGAGTCGCTACCCGTCACGCCTACGCGCACCTCGGCCTGTCCTATAATGGCCGCCCCGTGCAAGGGTCATTGTTCGAGCCGGGCGAATAATTCGACGATTGTAAGCAGCGGGCAAACCCGATGCGGTCGCCCGTGTTTTCGATATCGGGTTCGCGGGCTGCTCAGATGTTTGCAGCCGTCCGCAAACCGCTAGCGTTTTTTACCGTTTGCCGAGTGCGATCAGTGTGCCATGCCCATCGCCGTAAGAACGGTATCGAGGTCTTTGTCGCCGCGTCCCGACAGGTTGACCAAAAGGATCGTGTCGCGTGGCATCGTCGGCGCAAGTTTGATCGCTTCGGCGACGGCGTGCGCACTCTCCAACGCGGGTATGATCCCTTCCATACGGCACAACGTATTGAAGGCTTCGAGCGCCTCATCATCGGTGGCGAGCGTATATTCGGCGCGTCCGACCTGCCGCAGATGGCTGTGTTCCGGACCAACCGAGGCATAATCCAACCCCGCCGAAATGCTGTGCGTGGCCGCGATCTGGCCGTCGGGTGTTTGCAGCACGTAGGATCGTGTACCTTGTAAAACGCCGGGGCGACCTAAAACTGGATCGCCAAAGCGGGCGGCGTGTTGACCGCTTGCCACGCCATGCCCGCCCGCCTCAACGCCGATCAGCCGCACCGACTCGTCGTTGAGAAATGCGTCGAACAGGCCGATGCTGTTGCTCCCGCCGCCAACACAGGCGATCGCCGCATCCGGCAAACGCCCCGCCGCCGCGATGATCTGCGCACGCGCCTCACGTCCGAGCACTGATTGGAAATCGCGTACCATCATCGGGTATGGGTGCGGCCCAAGCGCCGATCCGAGCAAATAATAGGTGTCGCCAACGTTCGTCACCCAATCGCGCATCGCCTCATTGATAGCATCCTTGAGCGTCTTCGTACCCGTTTCGACCGGGCAGACTTCCGCGCCGAGCAGCCGCATCCGAAACACGTTCATCTGTTGGCGCGCCATATCGACGCTGCCCATGTATACATGACAATCGAGGCCGAGCAGTGCGCACACCGTCGCCGAGGCCACGCCATGTTGACCCGCGCCCGTCTCCGCGATCACGCGACGTTTGCCCATGCGTTTGGCGAGCAGCGCCTGACCGATCGCATTGTTGATTTTGTGCGCGCCCGTATGTGCCAGGTCCTCGCGCTTGAGGTAGATTTGCGCGCCGCCGAGATGCGCGCTCAGCCGTTGGGCGTGGGTCATCGCGGTGGGGCGACCAACATAAGTGCGATTCAGTTCCGCCAGTTCAGCCTGGAAAGTGGGATCGGCGCGCGCGGCGACGTAGTGGCTCGTCAGTTCATCGAGCGCGGGGACGAGCGTTTCCGGCACGAAGCGTCCGCCAAAAACGCCAAAATAGCCGCGCTCATCGGGCAAAGCCACCGCGCTAAACGAGTCGGTGGGCGTGTCAACGGTTGCAAGTCGATCGGTCGTCATAAGCGGTTTTTTGATCCTTCGTCTAAATTTTTGACCGTTATCGATTCAGAGACGGGCGAACCCATCGGGTTCACCCGTGCTCATAACAAAACACATTGGTGGGATTAGGGGGTGTCTGCAAACCCCTCTATCCCCCGGCCCCTTTCCCCCACGCAGGCGGGGGGAAAGGGGAGTCAAGCCCCTCGCCCCGCCTGCGTGGGAGAGGGGTTGGGGAGAGGGGTCAGCCGCCCA
>JBBRMW010000030.1:0-32047 GCA_038230635.1 Aggregatilineales bacterium
AGGCGTCCGCCGAGTGACCAACATCAGTTCATTCGATCCCGCCCGCAGCGAAATCGAAAAATAAGTTATGACAGGCGGCATCCATGAATCGAACATCGGGCCGAGTGCCTCATGCGGAGGCGCAGATATTGGCTCCAGTACCACCCCGTTTAGGAAACCCGCTGCGTCACCGACACATTGAACGCACAGCATTGCTTCTTGTGCCTCGTCACTGAAAAGAACGGTCTTCAAACACGCATCCAAGACTTCTCCGCCGGAAAAGCGCTGGTAATCCGGTTTGGGCAACACGATGCCAAACGGCTTTTGGAGATGCGTCATTTCGACCGGGGACGGTGCGATTGCGCGCCATGCGCCGTCGTCAATCATGACAGCCGAGGGCGGTAGCAGATCGGGCTGGTTCGACGCATAGATGGCTGCCTGCCAATGGTTGAGACTGGGATAGGCGGTCTTGCTTTGGTACTGCGTGCGCACGACCTGGGTATTCCGCCGAACGACGACCTCTGCCGCCCAGCGGAACGGCGTGACAGTGCCGTTGTCCTTGAACGGGCAGTGTAAAATCTGGCGTGATTGGCAATTCTCCAAAACGAGACTGCTGGCGCTCGTTTGGCCGCCCTGGGTCAACTGCCATGCCACCTCAACGGTAAACGGGAAATTAACCGCTTCGACGATGACCGTGCCAAGCTGCTGGCGCGCGTCCTCGAAAGTCTCATAATCGATGATGTGAACGAGGAGTTCGGTTGCCTCGACGGGTTGCCCTACGATGGCGAGTTCTGAGAAGTCTACGCTAATTTCCTGTGCGGATCGCCGATCTACGTCGTTTAGAGTGATCACCAGTTCGTGCCGGGTCGCATCATAGACCCAGTTGGCGGATTCGGACGTGTTCACGCGGACGCTGCGCGGTCGATTGACCAACGGCAGGCGCAATTCGAGGGTGCGCCGTTCGGGCAAACCGGAGCATTGGCCGAACGCGCCATCAACCGTAATGGCGAGTATATGGTCATCCAACACCTCGGATTGGATCGCCGTCGTTTCAAATTCGCCTTGTTGATAGGCCGCCGTCGTCCCATCATCCTCGTACAGCACGAAGGCCCCATTCGCACCGGGATAAAACGTCAGGATCAGATGATCGCCTGTGATCTGGCGCGTGCGCATCGCCGGGGGCGCGGACGGCACAATCCCGCCAGCCCTGACAAATATCGGGATACGGTTCAGATCGCCGCGAATCTGAATCCAACGCGGTCCGTTGAAGGTTTCGAGGGTGCTGAATTCAATCCAGGTTCCGTCTGGAATCCAGACATCGATAGCCGCGAGTCCCGTCTCTGGATCGCATGGGCTGACGATCGGCGCGACAAAGAGTTGATCACCCAGGAAATACTGTCCCCGTGCGAGATAGGCGTCTTCGACTTCGGGATATTCATAGTACATCGGATAGCACAGCGATAGCCCTTGCACAGAGGCATTCCGCGCCGCGCTGTACAGATACGGGAACAAGCGGTAGCGAAGATTGATCGCGTCTTTGGCCGCCTGAGCAACGGCGTCGGGAAACGCCCAGGGGCGACGTTCGGCCAGAGGGTCTTTGGTCGCGTGCAGGCGCAGGCACGGACTCACCGCCCCGAACTGTACCCAACGCGCGTACAACTCCGGGTCGGTCGCGCCAAAATGCCCACCGATGTCGTGACTCCACCAGCCATAGCCGACGTTGGCTGCCGTTGCCGTGAAACAGGGCAGGAAACGCAGCGATTCCCAGGTGGCATACGTATCGCCTGAAAAGCCGATCGGATAGCGATGGTTGCCCAGCCCGCCCCAACGGCTGTACAGCATCGGTCGCTTGCCCCGCCGCGTGGAATCCTGGAAATGCAGGTGATTGAGCCACAATAATGGGTCCAGGTTGCGCATCGAGGTGGACTCGCCCTGCTGCCAATCGAGCCACCAAAAATCGACGCCTTGCGCTTCCATGGGATGATGCAGCCGCTCGAAATAATGCTGGATAAAACGCGGACTCGTACTATCAAACTTGACTGGCTCGCCCAGCGCCGGATCCTGTGCGTTTAGTTCGGCGAACTCGGCATAGATTGCCTCATGCTTTTGCACCCCTTGCGCCGGATGAAGATTGAAAGTAACCGCCAGATTTTGCTCATGAACGCGCTTCAGGAATGCTTCGGGGTCGGGGAACAGATCGCGGTTCCAGGTGTAACCCGTCCAGGCGTCGGGGGTGTGCCAATCCATGTCTACGACGAGCACATCGAGCGGAATTTCATACCTGTCAAAATCGGCCACCAATCCGATCAGATCATCGGCATGATACGCCCAGAAACGCGACCACCACAGGCCGAGCACATAGCGCGGCACAAGCGGAATTAGTCCGCCGAATTGGATGTAATCACACAGTGCGCCTTTGTAGTCGTGTCCGTAGCCAAAAAAATACCAATCTTGTTTGTGGGCGTCCGGTCGTTCCTCGATCCAACCCTGATCGCTGCTCCATACGGGCGATCCGCTATCATCAAAGACCGCCCAGCCGTCGCGCGAAATCAGCCCTTCCCCCAAGTTGGCAGCAGCAGCGCATTGATCCAGTGTACGGCGCGTTCCGCGCAAATTGCCGGGATTGGCCGCGCCGGGAATCCAGTGTGCCGACTGTCCATTGAAGGTCAACCCGATCGAGAGATTTTCGGCATGAAAAGGGCGTCCATCGTCAATATATTCGATCGTGAGGTGTTTTGT
This sequence comes from Aggregatilineales bacterium, assembly GCA_038230635.1. GTDB lineage: Bacteria > Chloroflexota > Anaerolineae > Aggregatilineales > UBA2796 > JBBRMW01. The sequence continues at coordinate 2,719 of JBBRMW010000030.1, forward strand.
TGTGATTTTCAGATCAACGCCTTGAAGCGTGTACGTGAATTCAGGAACTTCAGCGCGGCGCGCTGGAAAAGCAAAGGTGGCGCGATCTTCAAAAGCCTCCGCCGACCATTCCAGCCGGACGAGACGATCAGTCAATAGTGTGAACCGGGCATGTCCACAGGAAATGGTGCTACCCGCTGTCGCAACGGGAGAGCCGGAGAGCGCAATGCGATCAAAAAAGGAGGATATAGGCTTGGTCATCAAATTATTCCAGTGGTCAAGTAATGTTTGTATCGTTACAAAGAAAATATTGTAATCGGATTAGGATTTCTGGTCAATAAGCTGTTTTTTCTCTGGTTTGTGGGCGCGGTGGGCCAAGTCCCGACAGGAATGGCGGTTTTTGTAGGGACGAGGCCTGCCTCGTCCGTCTCGAAAGGGCATCGCCAGGGAAAAGCCGTTCGGTACGACTCGCCCCCAGCCCTGAATGCACCCGCTGTTTTTCGCTAATTTGTGGGCGACGGCCTGCCGCGTCCGCCCGATGGGGTGCTTGACAAGCATTCGAGATGATGCTATCATGATTTTTGAAACGTTCTAATTCCTACAGCTTAATGGTTGTATGGTTGATCAAGGAGAGTGCATATCGTTTCGTCAGAGCAGAAATGTCCGCATTTACGATTTAGACCCGCGCTGTATGCAAAGCAAATTTTTAGGGAGAACTCGATGAAAACCACAATGCGTTTTGTATTGACTGTTTGCGTTTTGGCACTCGCCCTTAGTGGGGTTAGCGCCGGTAGGGCACAGACCCTTTTCCCAAATCCCGTCAAGATGCCCGCCCAGATCGCGGGTGGCCGCCCTGTGACGATCGTCATTCCTGATAAGCCAGCCAGTTCGGATGCTGCCGGACTCAAAACATGGTCGGATCAGGTCGCTCGTTTTATGAAGACCTATCCAAACGTGACGGTCAATGGCGCGGAATATATTTATGCGCCCGACACGTTTGCCGCCCTGGTGGCCGGTAAGCAGGTGCCGACCCTGTTCCGCGTCTATCTGACCGATCCCCAGAAGTACATTGACCTCGGTATCGCCGCCGACATCACGAAGATTGTGGATGCGAATAACCTGCGCAAAATCTTCAACCCGGACACCTTCAATCTGGGAGTCAAGGGCGATAAAGTATACGGGTTGACCAACGGCGCGTATGCGATGGGACTCGGTTACAACCTGACCATGCTCAAGGCCGCTGGGATCACAGCCCCGCCTGCAACCTGGGACGAACTTCGTGCCGACGCCAAGAAATTAACCGACCGCACGAAGGGCATCTCCGGCTTCTCATTCATCAATGACAGCTCAACTGCTGCCGGGTGGCACTTCACCATCATTTCGTACACGTTTGGTGCCAAACCGACCGATCTGGTCGCATCGGCGGGTAACGGCAAGTATACGGCTGGCTTCGGCAAGGGTGCGCCAGTCGATGCGCTCAATTTCATCAAGCAACTGCGCTGGACTGACGATGTGCTGCCACGCGATACGTATGGCTGGCCCGAAAATGGCTCGTCGTTGGCGACAGGCAAGTCGGCCATGGTTCTGATGGCAGGCAGTCAGTATGCCTGGCTCAAAACCCAATTCAAGGACCTTGATATGTCCACGATGGGCTTTGCGCCGATCCCGGCTGGCCCCGGTGGCGCGGTCTCGCTGACGGGTGGCGATATGTTCTTGGTCAGCAGTGCTGCCAGCGCTGACGAGCAGGAAGCCGCGACCTACTTTGCCCTGTGGCGTTTGCTCGACCCGAACGAAGATAAACTGTTCCTGGACGCGCAAAAGGCCAGTGGTAACCTCTTAATCGGTGGCCCGAACCTACCGCTCTATGTCGGCGACTATGAGGCCGCGCGCGAAGCGTTCGAGAAGCCCTACTATACCCTGCCCTACGACAACTATTCGTCTTTCCTGAACGCCCTCAGCACCGGGAAAGTCAAATTGCAAGTCGAGCCGTCGCCAGCCGCTCAGGATTACTATGCTGCCATTGGCCCCGTGCTGACTTCGGTGTTGACCGATCAATCGGTTGATCCGGCGAAGGCGCTGGCCGAGGCCGCTCAGACGTTCCAGACGACCGTTCTTGATCACATCGGTGCCGCTGCGACACCGGCATCGAAATAAACCAAGTCAACCTCACCCCCAACCCCCTCTCCGTAATCACAGAGAGGGGGCGTCCAGCCGCCTCGCCCTTCTCCATGAGTATGGAGAGGGGAAACGGCCACAAAATCGTTTTTTGATGGGACGGGCGACCACACCGGGTCGCCCCTACCGCACGCGGTCTTGGGTAGGGGCGACCCGGTGTGGTCACCCGCGTTTATTGCTTATTTTTATGGAAAGGCATAAATTGTGGCGGTGACCACGAAGTTAGATACGACAGCGACGCTGATACAGCCGCATTCGCGCCCTGCTTGGTGGCGGCGTATTCGCTGGGGCAACCAGATTGCTGCTTATTTGTTCCTGGCCCCCGCGCTGATTGTTTTTGGTGTGTTTGCTTGGCTGCCAATCCTGAAAACTATCCTTTTCAGCTTTCAGAACGTCAATATCAACGGCGATTCTAGCTGGGTAGGCTTCGATAATATTCAACGCATGTTGAGCGACCCCGCGTTCGGGACGGCCTGGAAAAACGCGCTGCAATTTGCCTTGCTCAGCATTTCGATGGGCTATTTTATCCCGATAGGGGTCGCCATCATGGTGAGCGAAATGCGGCGGGGCAAGGCATTTTTCCGGCTCGTGTATTTTCTGCCCACCGTCATCCCGATCACCATTTCGCTGCTGATCTGGCGGTTTATTTACAAACCCGACGGCGGATTCCTGAATGCGCTGATCGGTTTGCTCAATGTTCCACCGCAAGCCTGGCTCCAGGATCAACGGCTCGTTAAAGCCTCCATCATGTTGATCCTGACTTGGGCGAACTTTGGCAGCACCCTGTTAATCTATATCGCCGCATTGCAGGATATCCCGGCGGACTATTATGAAGCCGCCGAAATTGACGGTGCCAGCCCGTTCCGCCGGATTCGCGCGATCACCTTCCCGCATCTTTATCCAACGATGATCATGACCTTCATTATACAAGTGATTGCCGTCGCCCAGATTTTCACCGAACCGTTTTTGCTCACGAAGGGCGGCCCCGGCACTGCCACACTGACACCGGTGCTGGTTATCTATCGAAAAGCCTTCGATAACGGCGATTTCGGCCTCGCCTCGGCCTGGAGCTTATCGCTGATCATCATCCTGGGTATTTTTTCCGCCGTGTACCTGCGCTTTTTTACCCGGCGCACCGCGTAACGATCGATTAGAGGGAAATTAGTCAATGGAAACCTGGGATCGTGGGATTCTGACCCGGCTGGAAATGCGCACCCCCACCGGACGTTCAATCTTTCTGTTATTTCTGGGGCTGCTGCTGGTGCTTTCAATTACGGTTTTGTTTCCGTTTTTGTTTGCATTTACCGCCGGCTTGAAGACGAATTTGGAAATTTACAGCAGCGGCTTGCAGATTTTCCCGACCAATCCGCAGTGGTCAACCTATTCAATGGTCTGGACAAAATATAGCTTCTTGACCTATTTCAAGAATTCCTTTTTTTTGGTGGGCGGTGGTTTGGTCTGTCAATTGACCGTAACCACCCTGGCCGCCTACAGCCTTGCTCGCTTGAAGCCATTCGCTGGCCGCCTGATTATGGGTGGATTCATGATCACCCTGATGATACCGAGCATCGCCTATTTGATTCCGCTGTATACGACGCTGGTCAAGCTGCCGATCCTGAACATCAGTCTGCTCAATTCCTATTGGGGGCTGTGGCTACCCTACTCCGTCAATGCGTTTGGCATCCTGATCATGAAAATCTTTTTTGAAAGCATTCCCGATGATCTCTACGATGCCGCCAAAGTGGATGGCGCGTCGCCGCTGCAAATCTTCTGGTCCATCACGCTGCCGCTGGCACGCGGGATCATCATTGTGCTGATTATCGTCGGCTTCATCGCACTGTGGAAGGATTTTCTGCTGCCGCTCCTGGTGTTACCCAACGCCGATTTACAACCGATCACCGTCCGCTTGTGGTACATGCTCAACGCCAGCACCGTTTCCGCCCCCTCGCTCAATGAACAGATGGCCGCGTCCTTCCTGGCGCTGCTGCCACCCATTATCGTGGCGGTCACGCTGCAACGCTATTTGCAACGCGGCTTATCGGTCGGCGCAGTGAAAGGCTAATTGAACATGAATTACGCTCTCTGGTCGAAGACGGACGAGGCAGGCCGTCGTCCCTACAAAATGCCGTCTGGTGTTCGTCGGCTGGGGACGGACGCGGCAAGCCGTCGTCCCTACAAAATACCGTCTGGCGTAGGGACGAGGCCTGCCTCGTCCGCCGTTGGAGGTAAGGTTCTTCTGCGCGTATTGGCGGTTATGCTGCTAATCGCGCTGAGCGCCTCCTGGCACCCGGTCAGCGTGAAGGCTGACGCCGTTCGGGGTGCCACACTGCCATATGTCGAGATGGAAGCCGAAGATGCGACCACCAATGGGGCAATCATCGGGCCGGATTATACTTTTGCGCATTTGCCATCGGAGGCTTCCGGTCGCAAGGCCGTGCAGCTCACGCAACCCGGACAATATGTTGAATTCGCTTTGACCAAACCCGCCAATTCGATCGTCGTGCGCTACAGCATCCCCGATTCGAAGGATGGCAAAGGGTTAACTGCGCCGCTCAGCCTGTATATCGATGGGCAAAAGCAACCTGACCTGTCGCTGACTTCGATCTACGGCTGGTTTTATGGCACGTATCCCTTCAGCAACAGCCCGATTGACTTTTTTGGGCATCATATGTTCGATGAAACGCATCGCTTGCTGCCTGAGATGGCCGCTGGTACGAAGGTGCGTTTGCAAATGGACGCGAACGATACCGCACCTTCGTACACGATCGATCTGGCGGATTTCGAGGAAGTCGCGCCCCCTGCGAAGGCACCCGCTAACGCCCTGTCGATCGTCGATTACGGGGCCGATCCAGCGGGACTCCAAGACTCGACCCAAGCGCTGGTCAAAGCCATCGCGGCAGCCAAAGGCGGCGACAAAACCGTCTGGATTCCAGCGGGGACATTCACGATCACCGACCATGTGATCGTCGATAATGTGACCATACACGGCGCGGGCATGTGGTATTCAATCCTGCATGGTGCGAACGCCGGACTCTATGGAAATTATAATCCTTCGCCCAGCCAGAATGTGCATCTGTCGGATTTTGCGATTTTCGGCGAGGTGATGAACCGGGTTGACGACGTACAGGTGAATGCGATTGGTGGCGCGATGGGCGGTCACTCCACCATTCAGAACATCTGGATCGAGCATACCAAAGTGGGGATGTGGTTCGATGGGCCGTTTAGCGATCTGACCATCACCGCTGTGCGTATCCGAGACACCACCGCCGATGGGATCAATCTGCACGAAGGGATTCGCAACGTCACCGTCGAGCAGTCGAATATCCGCAATACGGGCGACGATGGCTTGGCAATGTGGTCGGAAATACTGCCTGATCAGAACGATGTGTTCCAATTCAACACGGTACAACTGCCGATCCTTGCCAACAACATCGCCATCTACGGCGGTGCCGATAATAGCATCCTCGACAATCTCGTGTCCGACTCGCTGACCGAGGGCGGCGGAATCCATGTCGGCAACCGTTTCAAAGCGGTCGCGCTGAGCGGCGTCACCACGATCGCCCGGAATACGATCCTGCGCGGCGGCAATTACGAAGTCAACTGGCATGGCGGCGTCGGAGCCATCTGGTTTTATGCGGTGGATTCTGCCCTGACCGGCACGATCAACGTCAGCGATCTCGAAATCGATGACAGCCCGTATGAGGCCATCCACTTCACGGGGCTGAACGTTTCCAACGTGACTTTCAACAATGTCACGATCAACCGAACCGGCACCTTTGCCATTCAAATCCAGACCGCTGGCTCGGCGCAGTTCAATCACGTCGTCGCCAACGGCATCGGTATGCAAGGCATATTTAGCTGCCAGAACGACAATTTCAAAGTGCTCGAAGGCGAGGGCAATTCGGGCTGGAATACGGGCAAGCCCTATTGTGGGATCATGCTGAAGCCGAAACTCCCCTGAGTATGTGGGGGAACAAACAGCGGACGAGGTCTGCCTCGTCCGTCGTCATCAAAATACGTGCCCCGAAAAGGAGAGGGGTCGGGGGTGAGGTGAATCCTTTCTCGTGTCAATGACACCTTATTGGATATGATCGACTGGTCTTTCACCAACATCGGTATCTATTCAATTCGGATAAATGCAAGCGGGTTCAAACTGTGTCAACCTTAAGAGATGTCGCCAACCGTGCCAACGTGTCCGTCCCGGAGGCGTACCACGCCCTTACCGATTCACCGCAGATCGATGCACACGTTCGCAGCGCGGTGATCCAGGCTGCGGAAGCCCTGGATTATCGGATGAACATCACCATCAAAGATGTGGCGGCCTATGCGGGCGTGTCGGTCTCGACGGTTTCCTACGTGATCAATAACAACCCGCTGATCAAACCGGCCACGCGACAGCTTGTTCGCAGTGCCATCCATGATCTCGGCTATCATCCCAACACCACCGCGCGCAATCTGAAATCCAGCCAAACGCGCATGATTGGTTATGCCTGGCATGTGGCCGAGGATCCGTTACACCGGAATCTGCTGCTTGACCTGTTTCTCTACGAGTTGGCACAGCACAGCGAAGCCAACGATTATCACGTTCTGACCTTCATGCAGCCTACTCAGCAGGGCATCAAATCTTATGAGACGTTGATCAACACGAATCGGGTGGATGGCTTCGTGCTGTCCGATGTGGCGTACCACGATCTGCGGGTGAAGAAATTGCTGGATATGCGAGTGCCCTTTGCGACATACGGAAAATCTGACGATACGCTGGATTTTCCGTATGTCGAGGTGGATGGCAATCACGGCATCCAATTGGCCGTCGATCATCTTGTCGCCAAGGGGCACGAACGAATCGCGCTGATTACCTATATGGGTGGCACCCGCTTTGGCGATCAACGGACGCAGGGCTTTGTGGAAGCGATGGGGCGCGCGCATCTGCCCATCGCCGAGAGTTGGATGGCCCACTCCTCGAACACACTTGAGCACGCCTTTGACGCGACACGGCAGCTTTTGGGCGGCAAGCCGCGTCCCACCGCCATCGTATGCGCCAATGATATTATGGCCTTCGGAGCCAAGCAGGGTATCGAATCGCGCGATCTTGAGGTCGGAACGGATGTGGCGCTCACGGGTTACGATGACACAACCATCGCCGAACTAATGGGCATCACCTCGATTCGTCAGCCAATCCCACAGGTTGCTCAGGGGGTGATCGAACTATTGCTCGCGGAGATCAACAATCAGCGTCCAGCCGAACATCACCTCCTGCTGAAGCCCAATTTAATCGTGCGGGAAAGCAGCGCCCGGTCAAGATGAGCGCGTGTTTACGCGAGGTCGAACCTCACCCAAAACCCCTCTCTATGCGATGGCGAGGAACTTCTGAAACGGCTGATTATCCATTCCCCATTTTATGGAGAGCTGTCCATGGGCGGCTACCCGCCACAAAGGGATGAAAATGTGGCGGCGCCGCGTCTTGACTCCCTTTCCCCCCGCCTGCGTGGGGGAAAGGGCTGGGGATAGAGGGGGCTTCCACAGTCTATTTTCGTAGGAGGTGATAGGGGGTATAGGGTCTGCCCCTTTTCGTGCCCAATGTCGGCCAGAGATCAGCCACCTTCTTTTGGAGTCAAGCACCGTTTTAGCTCCAAATAAGTCAAACCAACGGTGTTCGGCATGTGCGTAACCTGATTCAATCCCCGGAGGCGTATCTCTTTGAATACATCCTCCGGCCCAGTCACGCTGCGTTCGATCTGCTCTATATCCATCAGCAAACGTTCTGCCGATTTTTCTCCGATAATGAGATTATGGGCGTTTTTCAAATGTTCGATAAGCAGCGTTATTTTCGACACTTTACGTGCCTTTGCCGCAGCGCATAACCAGCACGGCGGGTGCGATCATACCATCGGCGCGCGGCTCGGCGAGCGATTCGAGCGTGAGGCCAGCGGTTTTGATCGCCGCCAGATAATCGCTGATCAGGTGCGGATAATGTTCGACGGCATAGAGCGTCCCATCTGGCGCGGTGAACGTCCGTCGCCCACCGCTCAGAAACATGAACGGGTGAAAGTCGCTGACCAGCGCGCTCCCACCCGGACGTAGCACCCGCGCCATTTCCACGATCGCGGCGCGCATCCGTTCCGGCGGCAAATGACCCGTCGCCAACCCGCACAGGATCACGTCGAACGAGTGCGCTGTGAAGGGCAGCGCGTCCATTTCGCCGCATATTCCGCCGCCCGCCGGATTCGCCCGCAGCATCGGCGCGCTGTTATCGATCCCGACGACGCGCGCCGCGCCCGCCTTTTGTGCGATTAAGCTGTAGCGTCCGCTGCCACACGCCAGATCAAGCGCCGCAAGTCCAGTCAACGGCGGCAGCGCAGCCAACATCGCCGTTTGCTCGATGCGCATCAGGGCGTTGTGTGCCTCCGGCGGATAATTGATCGCCCATTGCGCATACGCATCTTGCGAGGCCAGCGTGGGCGGAGAGGCGTGGCCGCGCAGCTTATGAATCAGGCGGTTCAAGGATCGATCCTTCGGGCGTGAGCGCCGCGTTGAGAATATCTTCCATGCCATCCAATGCCGCCCGCCAATCGGCCTCCCGAACGTGAACTTCCGCACCACTGCGAATATAGTACAAATAGGTGGCGGGCGCTTGCCCGGTCAGTTCCTCAATGGCCGCCGCGTAAATGCCAAGCTGGATATAGTAGCGGCGTGCGTGCCAGTTCACATATTCCGCGTCCACCGCGCTCGTTTTGTAGTCGAGCACTGTCCATTTGCCGAATCGATCGCAGTACAGCACATCGATCTTTCCGCTGATCAGCCGCTTTTTCCAGGTGAACGTGAATGGCAGTTCGAGATAAACCGAGCGCGCCTCGCTCAATTTGTGGACGGTCGGGCTGCTCAGCGCCCGATCATAGAGCGCTTTGGCTTCGATTACGGCGGCGTCAACCTGTTTTTCATCGGTGATATGTTGATCCCACGCATAGGTGCGCAGATCATTTTCGAGATTTTCCGGTTGGTGCTTCCATTGCAGCGCTTTGTGGACGATCTCGCCGATGATGCGCGGCGCAACTGACGCTCCCGGCGTATCGGTCACGGCAGGGCGGATCACGGTCGGCGCGTCGTTCAGGATGTGCTGGCGGAAGTGCGCGAATCCGGTCGGACTCTGTGCGTGCGCTTCACCCAATAAGCCAATCTCGGTGGCCGTCAGCGTGCGGATCGGCGCATGTGGATCGCTTGGCGGTGCGGCCAGCAGCGGCGGCATATAGGGCGCGGCATGGATCATATCGAGTCGATCCCAGGCAGTCTCGGTGCGCGCGATGGATTCGACCGGATCGGGCTGCACGGTGGGCGCGTCATAGCCGAGCGATCCCCACGCGAACGGGATCAACTGCGATTCGCCGAGCGTGTCAAGATTCAGATCGAGATCGAGTGCCGTGTGCAGATGATCGAGCCAACTGCCCGCCTTGAGCGTTTTCCCGCGCGCACCGCTGATCAGCAGCCGATCCTGGGCACGGGTCGCCGCCACATAGAGCAGGCGCAGCCGCTCCACCGCCAGCCGATCCTCGTCGCGCGCGGCAGCCCGACGATACGCGGCGGGTTGATGCCATTCGCCCGCGTTGTCGCGTACTTTGGGGATCAGACCGTAATGTGAATCGTAACGTAAGATCGGTGAATCGTGGCGTCCGCCCCATGAGGTCTCGAACAGCGCCACCACCGGGAATTCCAGCCCCTTGCTGGCGTGGACGGTCATCAGTTGGATCGCGCCACCCGTTTCGACAGGCGCTTCGCCTTCGCGCGCCTCCCGATCGGAGAGTTCGTCGAGTTCCGCCAAATATGCGATGAAATCACCGAGCGAGACGCGCCCCGCCCGTCCCAACGTGCGCGCCAAGTCGAGCAGCTTGGCAACATTGGCGACGCGACGCGCCCCATCCGGCAGCCCGGTTAGGGTGGCGGGGTAGGCCGTTTCTTCGAGCGCTTGTGTCAAGAGTTCGCCGATCGTGACGCGCCCGGCCAATCCCGCCAAACGTGCCAACGACGCCCGCGCGAAATGAAGCGGCTCGGCGTCCGGTTGATCAGGATGGCGCTCGGCCAACAGCGCCTCCCACAACGGGATAGGTTTTGTGGTCTGACTCCCCCTCTCCGTCATCACGGAGAGGGGGTTGGGGGGTGAGGTGAATCCAGGCGAGGGGTTGGGGGGTGAGGTGAATCCGGGCGAGGGGTTGGGGGGCATCGTATGCAGCAGCCGCAGCCCGTACAGCGCGTCATCACTGATGTTGTACAGCGGTGATCGCAGCACGCTCGCCAGCGCCAGATCGTCGGCGGGATTGTAGAGCGCACGCAGCAAATTGATCAGATCGGCAACTTCGGCGCGGCTGTAGTAGCCTTTGCCCGCCACCGTGACATAAGGCAAGCCCGCCGCTTTGAACGCATCTTCGACGGCGGGCATCACGTTGCTGGATTGGAACAGGATCGCAAAATCACCGTAAGCAGCGGCGCGATAATCGTTCGCGGCTTTGTCCCAGACTAACCAGCCGCGTGCCACCAGATCGCGGATTCGATCCGCCAAAAGGCGCGCCTCCCAACGGTGTGCGTCATCGGCCAATACTTTGTCGCCATCGCCAGAAGTGTCGAGCACGGTGAGCTCGAGCGGCGGGTCGTGATGCGGCGCACTGGCACGATTGGCGATCAGCGGCTCGCCATACGCGACGGCATATGCGCTCGACTTGACTAACAGCCGCCCGAAGATCGCGTTCACACCGCCGATCAGCGACTCGTGCGCCCGGAAAGTCGCGTTCAGCGTGATTTCGAGGCCGCCAGCCGCCACGATCTCCGTGCGCACTTGCTCGAAAACGCTCACATCCGCGCCCCGAAACGCATAGATCGACTGCTTCGGATCGCCGACCACGAACAAGCTGCCCGGACGATCCAATCCTGTCAGCGCGTAGATGATGTCGCGTTGGGCGGCGTTCGTGTCCTGGAATTCATCGACCAGCACATGATTGAATTCCGTACCTCGATAGCGCGCCTGTACCGCCTCGATCGTCAACAAATCGCGGGCGCGCGTTTCCAAATCGGCGAAGTCGAGCGCACGTCGTTCGGCTTTGGCGGATTCGTAAGCGGCCCGCGCCAATGTGAGCGCTTCTGTCCAGGCGGGCATCAGTTCGGCGGCCAGTGCGTCGAGTTCACCCGGCGGCTCACCGATGGTTTCGAGGCAGACGACCGCGCGCTCACGGATGCCTCGCAAAAGTGCTTTCGCATCCGCGAGTCCCTCTTTACCGCCCCAGTTTTTTGCGCTGCCTCCGTTGAGTTTGATGTTAGTCTGGCATTCGCGCAGTGCTGCCATCAGATCATCATCCGATTCGGATTCTGATGCAGAGAGGGTGCGTCGCAAATCTTGCACGACGAACCACGCGGGCAGCAGCTTATCATCATCCGGTGGCATCGGAGTCGGCGTCCAGGCGAGCACCGCGATCAATTCGGCGTCCGCCCGCAGCGTCGCCAACGTTTCCGCACGAGTCGCCTCATAATCCGCGCGCCACGCCACCATGATGTCCGACTCCCCCTCTCCGTCCTCACGGAGAGGGGGCCGGGGGGTGAGGTCAATACGCAGCAAATCGCGCAACGCCGATCGGATTTCGAGCGGTTCGTAAACCGTGAACAGCCGCGCGGAATCGGTCTGCGTGATCGCCACCAGCGCATTTTCGAGCGCCGATTCGCGCAAGATCGCCGCTGCCGCTTCGTCCAGCACCTCGAAACCCGGATCGATGCCTAAATGGGCAGCGTTGGCGCGCAGCAGCATCGTGCAAATGCTGTGAATCGTGCCGATCCGTGCGCCATCGAGCGCGGCTTGATGATTCCGCCAAAACGCGATCATTGCCGGATCGACGCTTTCCGCGATCTGTGCCTCGATGGCGATTCGGACTCGATCGCGCATTTCGCGCGCGGCCTTCTCAGTGAACGTGATCGCCACCAGCGACGGCAGCGCCCAATCCGGGTGAGTCGCCAGCAGCGCCACGAATCGATCGACCAGGACGCGCGTTTTGCCACTGCCCGCGCCTGCGATCACGATCAGGTTGCGGTCGTGGATGTGAATCGAGGCGTACTGATCAGCGGTGTAATTCATTCTGTTAATCGTTATGGCATCATTTTTTCTGTCGGGGTTGGGTCGAGTTCAAGATCATCCAGCACCAATACGCGCAGTTCGGCGATACGTCTCAAACCGCGATCATTGGTAAGGAATGCTTGGCAGCCATAAGCAATAGCCGTCGCAATCTGAATGGCATCGGGTGTTTTTAAGTTGTATCGGGCGCGTATGTCAGCCGCTATTTTTGCAATTTTTGAATCGAGTGAAATGAGTTGAAAGCCAGTGCTATTGAGAAGAATAGCCTCGTATTCAATAACCAATACTGGTTTATTTAGTTTAATCGGTAGCGTCAGTACTTCCGTTAAGGTTAGGGTAGAACTTATCGCAACATACGTGTTGTTCGTGAGATAGTCGAGGATAGTTTGCATCAGTGTGAAATATTTGGGATGCCTTTCGACCAGGTAAATAAACGGAGATGTGTCGATACCGAGCCTTATCACTTCAGAGAGTGCATCAGATATTCTCACAAACGCTGATCCCACTCGTTGCGGAGTTGGTCTACATAATCTTGAGCGTCTATGCCTTCCCAAATCTCAGCACCAAGCCCAGCCAATTCCATGAGATTTCGGGGTTGGCCTGAGATGGTCTGTTCCATGCCTGTTTCAAGGGTGAGGGTATCTACTAAGAGCTTGATCAGTTTTTGGCGCTCTTGAAGAGAAAGCGTTTTTGCTTCTTGGAAAACTGCTTGGAATGTCATAGTGTCTTACTCTACTCTATATCGCCATTTGCATTGAGAGTTGGGCATCGTAATAACGGCTGACTAGCAGCATAATCAACTCCAATTTTACCATTTTTACCGACTCTTTGTGCAGCCCTGCCCCCAACTACTCTCCGAAAACATGAAGGGGAAAGGGACGAGGTCACATTTCTATCACGAGAGGCTGTTGCGGCCTTGCAAGGCGCGGGTGAGCGTGATCGAATCGACATATTCGAGGTCTGCGCCCGTCGGCAAACCGCGTGCCAACCGCGTCACATGGACGCCGCTCGACTTGAGCGCATTTTGCACTTCAGAGGCGGTCGCGTCGCCGAAGATGCCGGGATTGGTGGCGAGAATCACCTCGTTTACCCCGCCCGCCGCCACCCGCGCCGCCAATTCGCGGATTTTGAGTTGATCGGGGCCGATGCCATCGCGCGGGGAGATTTCGCCGTGCAGCACATGATAACGTCCCTTATAAATGCCCGTTCGTTCGATCGCCAGCGCATCGAGCGGCTCCTCGACGACGGCGATCATGGCGGCCTCGCGCGACCCGTCCGAGCAGATGCCGCACGGATCATCTTCGGTGATGTTGAAGCAGATCGAGCACAACCGCGTTTTGGCGCGCATCTCGACGACGGCGGCGGCCAGCGATTGACTCACATCGTCGGGCGCACGCAGCAGAAAATAGGTCAGACGCGAGGCCGTTTTGGGGCCGACGCCCGGCAGCCGCGCGAAGGCATCGATCAGGCGCGTGACTGGCTCTGGAACGGTATTGCTCATGGCGAGGAATCACCTATGAAATTTAATCAGACCGGGATTTCGAGTGGCTGCGTTAGGGTTTATCGGCAAATGCCCGGCAGGTTCACGATTTGTCGGTAGATGCCCGGAGTTGAAGCCACCGGGCACTTAAGCACGTCGATCTAGAGCAAGCCCGGCGGCAGCATACTGCTTAGCCCGCCCGTGATCGCTTCCATACGTTCGGCGGCGCGTTCCTGGCTCTTTTCGATCGCCTGATTGACCGCGATCCCGATCAGGTCTTGCAAGTCGCTGACCCATTCGGCATCGGTCAGATCGAGCTTGTCTTTGTCGATGGCGATCGTCTGCAAGCGTTGGTGGCAGCTCATCACGATTTTGATGATGCCGCCGCCCGACTCGACTTCGACCGTTTCATTGGCGAGTGCTTCTTGCGCCGTCGCCATATCTTCTTGCATCTTCTGCATTTGGCGCATCATACCCGCGTTGCCGCCCGTATTCGCCGCCCCGCCGAACCCTGCGCCCGGCCCACCGAAAGCGCCACCACCACCACGTCGTTTAGGCATTGTTCAAAGTCTCCCTGTCATAGTCTGAAAATCTGAAATCCGAATCTGGTTCTGGTCGAAAGTTGAAAGTTATTCCTGGCTGATCTTGCGGATGCCGATGTCCTGCGCCAGCCGTGCCAGATCATCGGGCAGCCCGGCGCGCGCATCCGTTCCGCTGATCGTCTTGCCGAGCACGATTTTGATACGGAGTTTCGCGCCCGTCAAATGGTAAATCGTGTTCGCCAGCAGCGGGTGATCGCGCTGTTCGTTGAGCGTGCGGAACAGCGGCTCGTTGATCATCACGACGGTCAGCAAGTTGCCCTCCAGCGACTTCGGCTCGCTGTGATCGAACTTCGCGCCGATTGGCTGATTAGCATGGCGCGCCGCCTGCACGATCTCCTTCCAGCGCGTTTTGATGTCGCCGAGGCCGACGGTCAAACCCGCCGCGTCGGCTTCGGTGACTTCGGGCATCGGTTCGGGCGCCGGTCCGGCATCAGCGGGCGTGTTCCGTTTGGCGCGCGGCGCGGCGTTTGCGGGTGCGGCCTCGCTCGCCTCGATGATCGGGCGCGTACTCTCGACGAAGGCCAGTTCGAGCGGAAGCTGTGGCAAGCCGCTCGACCGCATATCGCCCAGCGCGCTGTTGAACAAGCGCACTGCGCGGATCAATGCGCCGTGCCCGATCGCGCCGGACTGCTGCGCCAACACCGCGCGCTGCTCCTCCGAAGTGGCGACCATTGCCGCGCTGCCCGTCTGCGTCAACAGCAGATTGCGCAGATAATCGACGATCTGCGCGCCGAACTGACGCGGATCAGCGCCTTCATCGAGCGCTGTGTTGATCGTGTCAAGTCCGGTAGCCACGTTGTTATCGATCAGTGCGCCGACCAAACCCGCGATCGCGCGGTTGTTCGCTGTGCCGAGGACGCGCTCGGTCATCTCGAATGTAATCATCTCGGTCGGATCGGCGGCAAGCTGATCGAGCAAACTGATGCTGTCACGGACGCTGCCCGTACCTTGCCGCGCCACGATTTCGAGTGCGCCATCATCGATCTGCACGCCTTCTGCGTTGGCGATCTGGCGCAGGCGCCCGACGACTTCGCCCAGCGAGACGCGCCGAACCTCGAACTTGAGGCAGCGCGATTTGATAGTCGCGGGCACTTTGTCCATTTCGGTGGTCGCCAGGATGAAAATCGCGTGATCGGGCGGTTCTTCGAGCGTTTTGAGCAGCGCATCGAAGGCCGCGCCTGTGAAACGGTGAACTTCGTCGATCACATAGACTTTGAAGCGACCTTCGTTCGGCGACAGTCCGATTTTGTCGCGCAGATCGCGCACATCATCGACGCCGTTGTTGCTGGCAGCGTCAATTTCGATCAGATCGAGATAGCGCCCTTCGTTGACGGCGACGCAAGCCGTGCAGACATCGCAGGGGCGATTATTCGGATCGGGATCGAGGCAGTTGACGGCTTTCGCCAGGATGCGCGCCAGCGTCGTTTTCCCCGTGCCACGCGGCCCACTGAACAGGTAAGCATGGCGAATCCGATTCTGCGCGAGCGCGTTGCGCAGGCTGCGCGTGATGTGTTCCTGACCAATCATATCGTCGAAGATGCGCGGACGGTATTTGAGGTAAAGCGCCTGTCCTGGCAAGGGCGAATCTCCCACTGTGCAGCGACAGGGGAGATTGTACCACGTCCGGGGGCGATTCGGGGCACAAGTTGCAGCTTAGGAATCAGACGGACGCAGCAGGCCGCGTCCGCCAGCTATCCCAGAATTATGGTGAAACTAATTAAACATCACGCATTGAAGAACTTCACCCCCCTGCCCCTCTCCGTCCTCACGGAGAGGGGTGTCGTGCGGCTTGATACCCCCTCGCTGTTACGACGGAGAGGGGGTTGGGGGGTGAGGTACATGTACGAACTTTATTTGGTTTTACCATTAGACGCAATCGTGCGTCAGCGTTAAGGCAGCAGGGATAAGGCGTGGATCACGCTCTGAGCCGGTGACGAAAACGACGTGCCGTCGATGTAATAGTTGACACCGCCCACTTTTACATTCCACCACGAACCAGGTTCATACACGTTATCTTTGCTTTGATTGGATTGGGGCCAGACACGGGGATCGGCAACCGTTTGCGGCGGTGGCAGTGTCAAGTAGTTTCCGCTTCCATCCGCCGTACTCGCGCCCACACTGACAACCGAAGGCCACATCGCGGGATAAAATGACGGGTATTTTGGCCCGAAGTTGCCAGCGGCAGCAAACGAATCTAGGGGGACTCCATTATGGTTAACCGAGAAGTTGTCGATGTACTGCTTGAGCGGATCGAGCGCGAGGTCTGAGTATTGGCTTAGGTCGAGCGACGATCCTGACGATTTCAGGTAATCGTATAGGGTTGTCCCGGATTTTAGAAAGTAGGTTGCGTCAAATTTGGATTTATCATCCACGCATGGCAGCAAAACGAAACTCATGTTGAGGACGGCGAATTGGTCTGTAGGGTTGAACTCTGATTTTTGCAGAAAGTTGTTGAGGGTGGTCGTCATCTCCTGGGTATCCTTTAGCTGGTTATACCCCTTGCCCACATTGACTTCAAGGATATGGACGGGCAATGACTGCGCCTGGAGTACCTGCTGAGCGGCAGCGAGAACGCCCTGCGCGACTGCCTCGACGAAGAAACCGTGCGACTTTGCTGAATCGGTAAAGTCATCCATGATCAGCAGATCGACACTCCGCTTTGGCAATTCCCCTCCTGCGATCTCGGTGTTAAGGTTCGTCATCCAGGTGGTGTCACTAAATGATTTCACCCAGGCGCCCGCGTCAACCAAACTCGCCCCCGGCGGCAGGTTCGGGGTTATGGTGCCGCCAGAACCGACGATATATGAGTTCGCTTGACCTTCGATGGTTTCGGGGACGAAGGCGCAGGATGGTATCGGCTTGTCATCGTTTTTAGCAGGTTCCTTGTCGGCTTGGGTCGCGGCGAGGGTGGCGGCTTGGTCGGCAGCAGCCCTGCCCGCCGCAGGATGCGAAACGAACAGCGCAAGGCTCAGGCTTGCAACCAGCATGATGAGACTTATGGTGCGAATAGGGTTACGCATGGTCAAGGTACCTTTCTGAAGTTATGCCTGATCCCGATCGTTCGGGTTAAGTCGCGTATTGGCGTTTATCCTCTGTCATGAAACCACGAATGGCTTTCTCCAATGCCGTCGCCCCGATCTGTTTTGCCAGATTGAGTGCCTGACCGAGATTCTCTTGCGCTTGCTTTTTATCATCTATTGCATGGTAATCTTCTCCGAGTGAAAACAAGATAGTCGCCATCCAACTTAGGTTTTCTTTGTCTCGTGCAAATTCGTAGGCGGTTCGATGGGTCGTGAGCGCCTCCGGGTAACGCTTGAGTTCCATCTCACAGCCGCCGCGATTGAGTAGCGAGCCAAAGTAAACTTCATCGGCTTTTAGCCGCGCCGCGACCTTGACGGCCTCGTCCGCAAAGCGCCATCCACTCCCATAATCCTCTTTCGACATTGCCACCTGTCCCCGATGGCTCAGGATGACACTGAGCGTTAGGTCATCGTGATGGGCTGATGCCAACTGATACGCCTGCTCAAAATAGCTTTCGGCGTCGGCAGGATGTCTTTGTTGGAAGCGCACCATGCCGAGTAAAGACAGAAGCCGTGCCTGGCGGCTGCTATTTTTGAGGGCACGCGCCAGTTCGAGAGCTTCTGTGTAGCTCTGGAAGGCCAGCTCATAATTATTCTGCACCTTGAGATAGATGTCGCCCAATTTTCCCAGCAGATAGTGGGCGGCTTCGAGTTGACCGCGATCTTTGGCCGCTTGAATGGCGAAATTCAGCATATCCAGCGAACTGCCGGGTTTGAGCATGTCGAGCGCTTCTGAGGTGTAGCCGCGCGCGGCCAAGTAGGTGCTATCCACCGACAAGGCGCGCATAATGTCGAGCAGCAGATCGTCGGCGTCGAGGCGATGGGCGGTCTGGGCGCCCAGCAGAAGGTTTTCGCGCTCGGCTTGAAGCGCATTCAAACTTTCCTTCGTGTCGCTCGCATGGGACTTGGCATAGTCGCGGCAGGCTTTGATTACGGCCAGTTCACTGCGCTTACCGACTGGCTTTGCCGCGCGGGCATAACTGCGTGCGAGATTGGGGACACGGTAATAGGCGGCACAACTGTCGGTCGGTTCAATCCGAGTCAGCAAACCGAACGTTTGCAGTTCGTTCAGGGCGTCCTCGATACTTTTGAGACTGCGCCGTCGCGGGTAGCGTGCCAACAGAGCAACCGTGGCACTGGGGGTGAACATCGCCCCAAAAGCCATAAATAGCTCCTTATGCAGCTTGCCCAGCGACTTCAGGCTGACTTCAATCAACGCCGCCACGCTTTTTCGCCCCGGTGGAACTGTCATGCCTGGAAAACCCATGTTCACCAGCACTTTTTCCGTCTGCTCCAGAAGTTCGCCGGGCGTCAAATTTTTCATTTTAATCGTGCAGCCCGCGATTTCGAGCGCATACGGATGATTGCCAAGACGTTTGCATAAGGCGGCGGCCCTTTGATCGTTGCCATACTCACGCTGCGCGTAGTAGGATAGCAGTGCCAGCGCCTTATCCGGTGCGAGTTCACCCACATCTACCAACCGATTGCGCCCTTTGGTACGCACAATACGACTCCGCGACGTGATCAGGGCAACCATCCCATCGGGCACAACCTGCATGATGTCTTCCAGCGCTTTTTCATCCCAGACGCTATCCAAAACTAACAATTTGACGCCCGACTCCGCCAAAATGGTGCGCACCATGGTGGCTTTATTATCGGCTGCCGTCACTTCATTTTGGCGATTGAAGGCTCTGGCAAGTTTTTCCAGCAGCGCACGGGCTTGTTCATCGCCCACATGCAGCCAAAGTACAGGGCCTTTGTCTTGCGCAATGCGCGCGCTTGCCAGGGAAGCGGCCAAGACGCTCTTACCCATGCCCGCAAAGCCCTGTAGCAACACGTGGTTGTTTTGATCCAATAAGGTCTGAACTTTCGCCATCAAGTCTTCGCGTCCAATCAATTCAGGCGGCAGTTCATTTTGCAACCCGCCCAGATCGCCTTTTTTCGCCAGGATCGCGCCTTGTGCGATGCGCCGCGCGGGCAGCGTATCCAGATACGGTTGCAGCCAACTGTCGATGGATTGCGTGACTTTTTTGCGGAGGTCGTCCAGCGACGTGAACCAGGGCGCGGAAAGTCCCCCAACGACATCCGCATGCTTGGTGAGGAACGCCTTCAGTTTTTTGTCGCGTTTGCTGCTTTCCTGGTCCTTAACATACAGATGCGTTTCGATTTCCCACTCGGCGGCTTTTTCGAACTCGTCGATTGTCCATTCGCCGTATAGATTCCAAAATAAGCCGATATATAAGTCTGAGCGCTTCAGGTGTGTGAGAAACGTTTCGCGGGTCGAATGTGAACTGGCTTCGGCATGATCTTCGTACAGCCAGGGACGCAGGATCGCTTTTCCCTGACCCAAATTCGGAATGAGATCGTGAAGCGCCTGCCGCTCTTCTTTCAGCTCGATCATTTTTGAACTGATGAAAACGTTGAGGACAGGGAGAGGAGGCGCTGCAAGCCTCGATGCGGAGACGGCTGGAGGTTGCAATTTGCCGAGCAGCCCATCAAGGAAGGCGACATCCGAGTCGCTGCCCTCGACGCGCTTTCGCACGGTGTTCAGGAAAACAATCAAGTCGCTATGATTGGTTCCTGGGCGTGCGGTTGGGCGCTGTAACGTGACGATTAATTCTCGAAAAAAGTCAGCAGGTGGTGCGTGCAGATTCAGTGAGTCGGCAATTTGGGCTAAGCCCGCTGATTCCAAAAAGGCGGTACGTCCAGGTGCGCTGGAAAAGCCATCCAATCGAGACACCAATTCGTAGAGTCGTAGGTCAGCCTCAGCATTTATTAAAGAGTTAGACACGGCATTACTCTCATTAAAAAAATGAAAACACCCAACCGTAATTGTACACGCTTTTACACATTTCAGAAGCGAGTCAATGGGTGTATCGCCACATTTTCAGGGCAATTGCAATTAGCGCTACAACCGAACTTACGATTTGACCCATCAAATGCCACAGCTTTACCTCACCCCCTCAGTCGTCCCCCTCTCCGTGATTACGGAGAGGGGGAAGCTAGCCCATACCCACTGCGGCTATCGCTTCATCATTTCGGTTGTAGAATTAGCTTTCGGGCAGTTAGCTGTCGCCGCGCAGCACCCAGGTGGCGACGGTGCCGATCTCCTCAAAGCCGACGCGCGCATACAGCCGCGTGGCGTCTTCGTGGGCGCTCGACAGGAAGATCAGTTCTGCGCCGCGCTGTCGGGCGTGTTGTACGGCGCGCCCGGTGATGGCCGCGCCAATTCCCTTGCGGCGAAAATCGGGCAGGGTGGTGATGCCCACGATTTCAGCGCTCACATGGCCCGCGATACCTTCGTCGTCGAGCACAATTTGCGCCGTTCCCATCGCCTCACCGCGCAGATAGCCGGTCAGGAACAAGCGATATTCGGACTCGCGCTCCTGCCACAGCCGCTCCAGCCGTTCCTCGCGCGGATCACTGGTGTCGAACTCGAAGCCGATGTCCGAAACATGCAGATGTTCGCGCAGATCGGCGCGGCTTTGCACGATGCGGAACTCGATATTCGGCAGTTCCGATAACCGATTTTGCCAGCGCCACGCCATCAGCGGCATACGGCGCGTCTCGACATAGCCGTGCTGATCGAGCAGATAGCCCAACGTCGGCGCGATCTGGGCGGGGAACTCGAAGCGCGGGCGGCGGCCAGCCTCGGTAAAATGGCGGGTGGCGGCGACAATATCTTCCGCTTTGATGTGGAACGTGTGCGCGCTCGAATCGTCCCGATTGGCTACCAACGGCCACGCAAAGTTCACGTAAGGTCGCACCGTCGGGTGGATCAGCAAGCCGAGCGCGCCGATCTGTACGGGCTGCGCATGGGGACGGGCGCGCGTCCGTTCGTTGTGGCGGACGATCGCGTGGAGCAAATCTTTTTGAGTCATTCCCTGCATCGCATGATCCTATTGCTTAAACGCGCCATTCTCACTCCCCCTCGCTGTGTTACGGAGAGGGGGCGGGGGGGTGAGGTGAACGGGCGAGCAGCGCATTGAGGGCGGCTGGCTCGGTGACGGGACGCTGACATACGAAATGCTCGCATACATAGGCGGCGGGCAAACCTTTGACGTGCGTCCGATAATCGAGCAGCGGCGGCACAGCCTGATCTTCGCAATCGACGGGCGTCAGCGCGCGGATCACGTTTGGGCGATAGCCGCGCTCGACGATCGCTTGTAACGCGCGCGTCGCCGCCAAAGTCGGATCGCCGACGAGCGCAACTTCTTTGATGCCACGCACCAGCAGATCGGCAGCACCGAGTGCTTCGCCGAACGCGCCCGGATATTGTCGCATCGCCGCGCTCAATGGACGCAATACGCCGCGCGCCGCCGCCTCATAGGTGGCTTCGCCCGTAAAAGCACCTACGAGAATTAATACGCGCGCCATCATGCTGTTGCCGCACGGCACAGCGTTATCTTGCAGGTTGCGCGGGCGGGCGATCAGCGCCTCGTGATCGTCCGCAGTATCGAAAAAGCCACCGTCCGGGGCGGCGAAATGCGCCAGCACATGATCGGCGAGGCGGCGCGCTTCGCTGAAATAGCGCGGCTCGAACGTCGCCTGATACAGAGCCAATAAGCCATCGATCCAATTGGCGTAATCTTCAAGATAGCCGTTCAGCTTGCTCACGCCGTCTTTGTGGGTGCGCAGCAGGCGGCCATCCTGTCCGAGTTCCCGCAAAACGAAATCGGCATTTTTGATCGCGGCTTCGCGGTAATCGGCACGATCGAGCATCCGCGCGGCCTCGGCGAGACTGGCGAGCATCATACCGTTCCAGGCAGTCAGAATCTTTTCGTCGCGCCCCGGATGGACGCGCTTTTCGCGGACGGCGTACAAAGTCGTGCGCGCCGCTTCGATGCGCTCCATCAGCGTTTCGCGTGTGATGCCGAGCTTCTGCGCGACTTCGGCGGGTTCGGTCGGCACATTTAGGATATGTGCGCCCTCGAAGTTGCCTTTTTCGGTCACGCCGTAATAGGCGATCACGGCGGCGGCTTGATCGGGTGGCAACGCGGCGCGAATCTCGGCCATCGTCCACACGAAAAATTTACCTTCGACGTGTTCGCTGTCGGCATCGGTAGTGCTGTAAAAAGCGCCGCTCGGTGCGGTCATTTCGCGCAGGATGTAATCATAAATGCCGACTGCAATGTCTTTGAAGAACGGATCAGCCGTCGCCGCCCAGGTATGCAGATATAGGCGGCTCAGTTGGGCATTGTCATAGAGCATCTTCTCGAAGTGCGGCACGAGCCAGCGTTCATCGACGCTGTAACGGTGGAAGCCGCCACCAACCTGATCGTAAATGCCGCCGCGTGCCATCTTGCGCAGCGAATACGTCACGATCTCGTGGGCGCGTTCATAGCCTGTGTGGACGTAGGTTCGCAGCACGAATTCAAGCGTCATCGGGTTCGGGAATTTCGGCGCGCCATGTGTCAGACCGCCGTGAATGGGATCGAAATCACGGGTCAACGCGCGATAGGCCGACTCCAGCAGGTCGAGGCTCAGGTCGGCGTCCGCACCCGCAGCCAACCCGGAGCGTTGCAGATCGCGCGTGACTTCGGCGGCCAGGCTATCGACCTGCGCAGCGTTGTTTTCGTAGGCGTCGGCGACGGCTTCGAGCACCTGTCGAAACGAGGGCATTCCATAACGCGGCTGATCGGGGAAATAGGTTCCGGCGTGGAAGGGGCGCATATCGGGCTTGAGGAAAACGGTCATCGGCCAGCCACCGTGTCCGCCTGTGAACGCCTGCGTGGCCGTCATATAAATATCATCGAGATCGGGGCGCTCCTCCCGATCGACTTTGATGCACACGAAATGCGCATTCATGTAGGCGGCAGTTTCCGGGTTTTCAAAGCTCTCGTGCGCCATGACGTGACACCAATGGCACGCGCTGTAGCCAACGCTGAGCAGGATCGGCTTGTTATCAGCGGAGGCTTTGGCGAGCGCTTCCGTGCCCCAGGGATACCAATCGACCGGGTTATCGGCGTGTTGCAGCAGATAGGGCGATGTTTCGTGTTGCAGGTGATTCAAAGTTTTGGGTCTGGCCTCGTCTCGATCGCGTAGATTGTAGCGCGATCGGGCGACAAAACCCTCAATCCCGGCAGGGCGGTCAGGGCTGTTGCAAAGTCGCAGAACCTCACCCCCAGCCCCTCTCCGTCCTCACGGAGAGGGGTGCAAGACTCGACTCGGTCTCGATCTTTGGCGGAGCGGTGTGGTTTGACGCCCCTCGCTGTAGTGACGGGGCGGGGCGGGGGTAGGGTACTTTGAGGCATTTTCTGGACTTTGCACGTGCCCTGGCAGGGCGGTCAGGGCTGTTGCAAAGTCGCGGGAAAGCCTCACCCCCCAGCCCCTCTCCGTCATTGCGAGGGGAGTCTCGGCGCGTCTTCTCCCCTTCCACTTGAGGGGGAAGGGGCGGGGGTTGAGGGCTTTTTCCTGACTTTAATGCGGCAGGGTACTAGGGCGTGTCTGCAAGGCACTGCAAAGCGGACGAGGCAGGCCGCGTCCCTACTGTATCCATTGGCGGTCGGTGTAGGGACGAGGCCTGCCTCGTCCGTGACTTGACTGGGTTTGCAGACACGCCCAAGATACCGTATCAATTTAGGTTGCATTTGGTTTGTTTCGTGACATTTCGCATGTGATTCACTTTCTGTATAGCAAGTACAGGTGCGTCGTGCCGACTCCCCTTCGCTGTGACCCCGGAGAGGGGTCGGCGGTGAGGTTCTGAGCGGCGGCGGGACTTGCAACGATCAGGGAAAATCAGTAATATAATGACATCATCACAGACGAGAACATTCCAAAAAATGGTTATGGAAGTCAGCGCGCCTGCTCAGATCATTGGTAAGCGCTATCTGCTGCTCGATAAAGTCGGGGTAGGGGGCATGGGCGTGGTCTATCGCGCCACTGATCGGCTGACCGGGGCGACGATCGCGCTCAAACAGGTGTCTCGACCTGAAGATCAGGTAATCCTCGGTTCCCATACCGATGCCAGCAACAACTTCCGGCTGGCATTGGCGCATGAATTCAAGACATTGGCCTCGCTCCGTCACCCGAACATCATCAGCGTGCTCGACTATGGCTTCGATAGCGAGCGGCAGCCGTATTTTACGATGGACTATCTGGCGCAAGCACTCCCGATTTTTGAGGCGGGCCGCAGTCGCCCGTTCGAGTCGCAAGTCAATTTGCTGATCCAGGTCTTGCAGGCGCTCTCCTATCTACATCGGCGCGGCATCTTGCACCGTGATTTGAAACCTGCCAACATCCTGGTCACGGGCAGCCAAGTGAAGGTGCTCGATTTTGGCTTGTCGTCGGCGCGCGGGGCCACTTCGAGCACGTCCGGGACGTTCGCGTATATGGCACCCGAAGTGCTCAAGGGCGAAGCGGCGACCGAAGCGTCCGATTTGTATGCGGTGGGCGTGATTGCCTACGAGTTGTTCGCGGGACGACATCCGTTCGATGTCGATAACATTTCCACGCTGATCAACGATACGATGTACAAGCAGCCCGATATTGCGGCACTGCCGATCAATTCGCAGGTGGCGGGCGTGTTGGAACGGCTGCTCGCCAAACAGCCTGCCGATCGCTACGCCAACGCGGGCGAAATCATCGATGCTTATAACGCCGCGCTCGGCCAACGAGCGGTCTACGAAACGGCGGCCATGCGCGAGAGTTTCTTGCAGGCCGCGCACTTCGTCGGACGCGAAGCGGAATTTGCGCAGCTATCGGGCGCGCTCGATGCGGCACTGACGGGCGGTGGCAGTGGCTGGCTGGTCGGTGGCGAGAGCGGTGTCGGCAAATCCCGCCTGATCGAAGAACTGCGCACGCTGGCACTGGTCAATGGTGCGCTGGTGCTGCGTGGTCAGGCTGTCAGCGAAGGCGCGCGACGTTTCCAAGTATGGCGTGAGGCGCTGCGCTGGTTGGCGTTGTTGGCGGAATTGAGCGACTCTGAGGCGAGCGCGCTCAAGCCGCTCGTGCCCGATATTGCGGTCCTTCTGCGCCGCCCCGTCGCCGATCCGCCGGAGATTGACGCGCAGGCCGCCCAACTGCGCCTGTTTGCGACGGTTGGCGATGTGCTGGCGCGACAGTCGGGCACGCTCATGATCCTGCTCGAAGATTTGCATTGGGCGAGCAGCGAAGACCTGTCGCTGTTGGAATGGGTGACGCGCGCCGTCGCTGGTCGCCCGATCCTGCTGGTGGGCACCTATCGGATCGAGGAAAGCCCCGATCTGCCGAAACGGTTCCCGGCACTCAATGCGCTCGAACTGCGGCGGCTGAGCAGCGAAGCGATCGGCAACCTGAGCGCATCGATGCTCGGCGAACCGGGTCGCCACGCGGATGTGGTGGAACTGTTGCAACGGGAAACCGAAGGCAACGTCTTTTTTCTGGTCGAGGTGGTACGTGCATTGGCCGAAGAAGTCGGCACGCTCGACAAAATCGGCACGATCACGCTGCCCAAACACGTTTTCACAGGCGGGATTCAACGCATCGTCGAACGCCGCTTAAATCGCGTGCCAGAAGATGCGCGCGAGACATTACAAGCCGCCGCCGTGATCGGACGCGAACTCGATCTGCGGCTGCTGGCTGCTGTCTCGCCCAAAGTGAAGCAAGAGGCATGGCTGGAAGTGTGCAGCAACGCGGCGGTGCTCGACGTGCAGGATGGCCGCTGGCGGTTCATTCACGACAAGCTGCGCGAAGGTCTCCTCGGCGGTCTGACACCCGATCAGCGCCGCGACCTGAACCACCGGGTGGCCTCCGCGATCGAAGCCAGCTATCCCGACGCCTCCGATCGCTATGTATCGCTGGCGTTTCACTGGGCGGGCGCGGGGGATAGCCAAAAGGAAGGGCGCTATGCGGCGCTGGTTGGGCAGCAGGCGCTCGGCAACGGCGCGTATATGGACGCCAAAAAATACCTGGAACGCGCGCTCGAACTGGCGGACCCGGTAGATACGGAAATACAAGAGCGGCTGGAGCGACAAATCGGCGGGGCGTGTATGGGACTCGGCCTCGTGCCGGAGGCGGGCGGCCACTTGGTGCGCGTCCTGACGCTCGCCAAACAGCGGGTCACCGATAATTCGCGCCAACGTCTGCTCTACTTTTTCATGGAATTGGCGCGCCAAATCGTGCATCGCTTTTTGGGCGTTCGGCATGTGCCCGACTCCGACGTCCCGCGCCTGCTCGAACTGGTGCGCGCCTTTGAGCAGATGGCAAACGTTTATTATTGGGACAATCAGAAAGTCGCCTCGTTTTATATGGGGCTGGCGGCGCTCAACAATGCCGAAAAAGCGCCGCCCTCGCGCGAACTGGTACGCATGTTCGGCAGTCAATCGGTGGGTTGGGGATGGTTGGGCTGGCATCGCTTGGCGCGTTATTATGCCCGTAAATCACTGGAAACCGCCGATAAATTGGACGACGAGGGTGCGCGGCTGGGCGCACTGCGGCTGATTCTGGCCTATGCCGTCGGCGCACCCGATTGGGATA
Source organism: Aggregatilineales bacterium (assembly GCA_038230635.1). Classification (GTDB taxonomy): domain Bacteria; phylum Chloroflexota; class Anaerolineae; order Aggregatilineales; family UBA2796; genus JBBRMW01. The sequence goes on from JBBRMW010000030.1 coordinate 29,593, forward strand.
TGGTCGCACGGGAAACACCGCGCGCCCTGGAAATTGGTTATCGGGTGCGCGATTACCGGGCGACGGGGGATTGCATTGCTCACCAACGGCATACGCTGTGGTATCAATCCAAATTTGCCGAGTCGGCCAAGCTGACGGATGAACTAGCGAAGGTTGCCAAACTCGCCAACAACATCCAAATGGACATCTGGGTCAACTGCTACAAAGCCGATGATGCGCTGCTCCACGACCAGATCGACCATGCGCGGCGCTATCTGGAAACGGCGACGCAGCTCTATGAAAGCCACACCGCCCAAGTCCAGCGGCTGCACTATCAAGCGGTGTATGCGCGGCTCTATCTGCGTACACATGAGGACGAAAACGCACTGGCGATGGTCGATCTGATGCTGACACAGTTCGCGCGCTCGTCGCCTTCCATCTATACCGGAATCTACTCCTACTCCGCCGCGCCCGAAGTGCTGCTGATGCTGGCCGAATCACGCGCCGAGGCGACGCCCCAACAGCGCGCCGCGTGGCTGGAAAAAGCGGCACAAGCCTGTCACTTTATGGGTGACTTCACCAAAACGTTCGCCATTGGTGAGCCGCGTCAATGGCTGTGGCAGGGCTTATACAATTGGCTGACCAACAAGCCCGACGCCGCGATCAAAAACTGGGGCAAGTGCATCGAGGTCGCAAAGAAGATCGAGATGCCGCACGACGAAGGACTCGGCCACCTGGAATGGGGTCGCCATCTGCCCGCAGGCGAGCCGGCGCGTGCCGAACATTTGAAGGCGGCCCTGCACATCTTCGAGGCTGTGGGCGCGACCTACGATGCGAAGCGGACGCGCGTCTTGTTGGGGGCGGCGGCGGGCGCTTGAGGCTAAATTGTCGAAGCTGTTTGGTGCCCGGGGCTGAAGCCGCCGGGCTGAAACCAACTTTGGAGAGAGTGGTGCAGCCATGTGTTTGAGAAGGTCATCAAGGTGAAGTCGCTCCAATTCACCAGCCTCTCAAAAACTTGGTCTCAGCCCGGTGGCTTTAGCCCCGGGCGTTTGTGGACAAAACCTCTCGTCACTCACTGGAAATACCTATTCGCGGCAGCGCTGCTGATTGGTCTTAGCGGCGTTCCGACTCCCACGCCTCCGAGTTCGAGCAATCTGCTGCACATCGGCCAGAGCATCGTCAGCACGGTGGCCGATCTCGATACGCCCGATCGATTCGTCGTGTTCGGCGCATTTGGCGATCTGATCAGCGTCGGGGTTTTTCCACAGGTGGCGGGCGCACCTTCGCCGTCATTGGAGATCGACGCGCCCGATGGGACCGCCGTCGCCGATGTGCCGGGCACGACGAATGCGCTGGTATCGGCGCTACGCTTGCCTGCGACGGGCGCGTATATCGTGTACGTCAAGGCGCCGGGGCGCGAATCGCTCGTGCCGTATACCTTGAGCGTTGGCGAAGGCTGGATTCTGCGCGATCTCGACGGCGGCGCGCTGACCGCGAACGTGCCCGCGCATGGATCGCTGACACGTCTCGCCGATCGCGGCGTTTGGCGGCTGATCATTCCGGCGGGGCTGACTTTCACGATCGCGGTGCAACCCCTCGTGGGGAGCGCGCTCGATCCGGTGATCGAACTGGTCACTCCAGGCGGCGATCAGCTCGCGGTCGCGCACGATTTCAACCCGACCCGCAGCCCGGAAACGGCGCTCATCAGCGCGCCCATCGGAGGCACCTATTGGGTGCGGATCAGCGCGTATATCAATGCCAGCGTCGGCGGCTTCGATCTGATCGTGCGCACGCAGTCCGCAACACCCACGCCCGTCGTTACCAGCCAACCATTCGATCAGCACGTCGTAGGCCATGTCGCACAGGGAACGCAGTTCAACGACACGTTTTGGGGCGTTCCCGGCCAAACGGTCACGATCGCGGTTCAGGCGTCGCAACCCGGCAGCTTCGATCCGCTGGTGGAACTGTACGGACCGAGCGGACGCCGTGTCGCGGCTGCCGACGATAGCGGGAGCAGCGCCGATCCGAGCTTGACCGCGACCCTGAACGACGGCATTGGCATTTATTTCGTGCGCGTGTCAGGTTATGCGCTGATGGCGGGCGATTTTACGCTGACGGTCAAATCGCCGTGAAATAGCCCTCACCCCTTCCCGTCCAGGGAGCAAGAGGGACGGCTGCACGGAAAGTTGGCAAAAATAAGCAATGTCAGCATCGTGACGACCGCTAACTTTCAAAACATACCAATTTCAGCAGATCACAATTTCGCGGGAAAACCCCTCTGTCCTCCGACCCCTTTCCCCCACGCAAGCGGTGGGAAAGGGGAGATAAGCCCTTCGCCAAGAGGGAGAGGGGCTATGGAGTGAGGGCATTTTTTCGATCTACTGAATTTCAGAAAATCTGAGTTGTTTGGCCGCTGAATGCGACTCCTACGTGCTAATACGGAATTCGAGTAATGACCCGCTTTTCGGATTGACCT
>JBBRMW010000031.1:0-31492 GCA_038230635.1 Aggregatilineales bacterium
CCGCTGCTATTAAACCTGCTTCCAGATACGTGATAAACTCCATCTCGGCCTCGCTTGTGGAATTGCTGATGTGGTTATCTGGCTTTACCACTTGCTTGGCCTTTTCGCTACCTTTTCCCTGTCAATCTTTGCTCACACCCCCTCGAACCTGTATGTGTCTGATCCCGACGGGAACAATCCGGTACAGATCACGAACACTCAATACGATGACAACTCGCCGGTTTGGAATTTCGATTGCAGCCAGATCATTTTTCATTCGGATCGTTCGGGCACATATCAGATTTATACCATTCAACCCGATGGCACAAACCTGCGTCAGGTGAGCCACGATTCCACGCGCGATCGTTATCCGCGCTTTTCAGCGGACGGGCGAACTATCTATTATTACGGGTCGCACAGCGGCCAAGAAGATTATCAAATTTATGGGCTGGATGTGGCAAGTTCGGTTGTCAAGCAGTTGACGAGTGTAGGCCCCAACGGACGGCCCATTCCATCACCGGATGGACGGCACATCGTGTTTTGGTCGGATCGGGATCAGGTACCCGATGCAGGGAGGCCAGGTTATGCCGACCAAATTTACGTCATGAACGCTGACGGTTCAAACCAACAGCACATTGTCAACAGCAGTTATTATGCGATTCCGCTGGCGTGGTCTCCCGATTCCACCCAGACATTATTTTTTAGTGGGTTGAGTTTCTCAGTAATCAGTATTACTGACGGTACGATTGAAGCAATTGACCTGGGGCGGTTTCCGTCGGCGCATTTAGAACCCTATTTTAGTGCTTCGTGGTACAGCCCGCTGCCCATTGTCACGCCGACGCCTTCGATTACGCCGACGCCAAGTCTCACTTTTACGCCGTCGCAGACTTTTACACCCTCGGCGACGTTCACGCCTTCATTTACGCCGACGAACACGCTGACACCAACATCCACGCTGACGCCCACCATTACCCTCACACCCTCGATCACGCCGACGCCTTCCATTACACCTACGCCATCGATTACACCAACCGACCCGCCAACCGCGACGCCCACCGTCCCGACGGCCACCATCGCGCCGAAATCGATCACGGTGACGCGCCCCGACAGCGAAGATCAGGTCGTCAACACCGACACGATCTGGGTACTGTTCGGCGGCGCGCGCAGCCTGCCACGGCCCGGCACACTGCCGCTCGTATCACCGCCATTCGTGCCGCGTCCGCTGATGCTGCGCTACAGTTGGTGCGCCAATACCGAAGAGCAGGAACAAACCCTCCTCAAAGTGTTCTCGATCCAGTTCTATGTGGATGGCGTCCTACTTGAGCCGTCCGAAATCCTGGATTTCGATCGCTACTCCGATGCGCGGAGCGGCTACTGTCACTTCTGGGCGAGTCTACTGTCGGGTTGGCCGCCGGGTGGCAAAGTCGCGCTCAAGATCGTGTATACGCTGAGCGCGCCCGCCTTCGACGGCACCGCGACGTATCCGGCTGGCGTGTACACGATCCAACTGACGATGCGCGTCAAGGGTACGCCCGCACCGACGCTCACGATCGTTCCGACCCGCGCCGCGATCTGCCCTGGCTCGGCCAAACCGCGACTAGTCATCGGTGGCCAGGGACGTATCCTGCCGGGTGCGCCCAATTGGATCAATACGCTGCCGTCGCGTCCCAGCGCCGATCCGAAGAGCAAGCACATCATCGAAATCTACGAGGGTGACACCTTTGATGTTTTGGATGGGCCAGTCTGCAATCAGGGCATCACCTAGTGGCAGATCAACTTCCAGGGGACGATCGGCTGGACGGGCGAAATGCAGGGCAAGACATTCTGGGTCGAACCCGTCGGCTGAGGATGATTCAGGCAACATGACCCTGGCGGCGATTGATCGCTGTGGTACACTCGGCGGCAGGGGCGATTCGCGCCGTAGTCGGGGGGAAATCAGATGTCGATCGATTGGTTGTCCGAGGCCAACGCCATAAACGATCAGCTTATTGAGCGCCGCCGCGATCTGCACCGACACCCGGAAATCGCCTTCCAAGAGATTCGGACGGCGGGCATCGTCGCGCAGACACTCACCGAGCTGGGTATCGAAGTCACGACGGGCATCGGCAAAACAGGCGTCGTCGGCGTGCTCGAAGGCGACACCGATGGCCCGACCGTGCTGGTACGCTTCGACATGGATGCGCTGCCCATCGCCGAGGCCAACACCACCGATTACATCTCCGAAACACCCGGCAAAATGCACGCCTGCGGACACGACGGTCACACAGCGATCGGCTTGGGCGTGGCGCGGCTGCTCAACGGACACCGCGATCAGATCGCCGGGCGCGTCAAGTTTCTATTTCAGCCCGCCGAGGAGATCGCGCGTGGGGCGCAGGCTATGATCGACGATGGCGCGCTGCTCAATCCCGCCCCCGAAGTCAGCCTCGGCTTGCATTTGTGGAGCGGTCTGCCCGTCGGCGAAGTGGCCGTGACCGATGGCCCGACGATGGCTGGCGCGGATTTGTTCAAGATCATCCTGCGTGGCAGCGGCGGTCACGCGGCCACCCCCGACTTGACCCGCGATCCGGTGATTGCGGGTGCGCACATCGTGACCGCGCTGCAAACGATCGTCAGCCGCAACGTCAGCGCATTGGATACCGCCGTCGTGTCAGTGAGTATGTTTCACGCGGGTGACGCCAACAACGTGATCCCGGCGGTCGCCCATTTGGAAGGCACATTCCGCACCTATCGCCCAGAGATTCACGATCGAGTCGAGCGTCGGCTGCGCGAGATTGTGAATGGTATCGCTGCCGCGATGGGCTGTGAGGCGCACATCGAGACGCTTCAAGTGACTCCCCCGCTGGTTAATGATCCCGCTGTGAATACGCGCCTGCGACGCGCCTTCGGACCCGTGCGACGGGCGGCACATCTCGAACTACGCGACGATGCGCAAACCATGACCGCCGAGGATATGGCCGTTATATTGCAGCAGGTGCCGGGCAGCTTTTTCTTCGTGGGCGCGGGCAATCCCATGTTGGGCAGCGATTTTCCGCATCATCACCCGCGTTTCGACATCGACGAGTCGGTGCTGCCGATCAGCGTGGCGCTGCTGTGCTCCGCCGTCGCCGATTATGTGATGCCCGAATGACGATTTGGGCGCAGAATTCGCGCGTGCAATGGAAAGTGTAAAGAGACTCAGTTTGTTTGCGTGTGCCGAAGGAGGGATTTGAACCCTCACGAGTTGCCTCACTACGCCCTGAACGTAGCGCGTCTGCCAGTTTCGCCACTTCGGCATGAAGTGTTCGCATTTTAGGCGATGCGCCGCGTTCTGTCAAGGGTGGGAGGCAGATTCGATGCAGCGCTCGGGGTAGGGTTTCTGATCAGTGCGCCTCACGGATCAGACGACCCTTCCAGCGCACGCCATGCCCCATCAATCCGCGTGCCGTGCCCACCAACCCAATTAGGCACAGTACCGCACCTCCGATCGGATTCAGCAGCGCGAATCCGATCGCCGGACGCACGCCGAAGCGCGCCAGCCACGGCCTGATCAGGATCGCGTTCAGACTGGACACGAGCGCCGCGCCGCGCACAACTTCCAGATTGCCGCTCAACCCACCGACGATGAAAGTGGCGAGTACACCTGTCCCGATCAGGCTGAGCGCGGCCAGCACGAAGCCGCCCATGCCCTGATCGTGCGCCGCCGTGAAAACCGTCTTGGTCATGCCACGCCATAACGCCGCACCATTTTCGTACATCCGCACGCTTGCCAGCCGCTCGCCATTCACCAGCGCAATCCGATAACCGTCTGCCGCCAGCCGCTCGGCCAGCGCAACATCTTCCATCACGCGCCCACGCACCGCGCCGAATCCGCCCGAACGCTCATAAACGGCGCGCCGGATCAAAATATATTGACCGTTGAAGGCTGGCGCAGATGGGCGCAGCACGGCGAAAAAGTTTTGATAGGCCAGCGGCAGAATTAGCCGATCCCAAAAGCCGACGCACTCCTGGCGCAGCAGCAGCGACAGCGCATCTAGCCCGTGCCTTTCGGCATACGCAACTGCGACAGCCAAACTATCGGGCGTGTGGAAGGTGTCGGCGTCAGTAAACAACAGCCAGTCCGATGTGGAGCGGCGCGCGCCCTGCTCGCAGGCGTGACATTTGCCCGTCCAGCCCATCGGTGGCTCTGATTCCAAGCGCACCACTTCGACACCTGCTGCTCGCGCCAGAGCCGCCGTCGCATCCTTCGAGTGATCGTCGATCACGGTGACGCGCAAAGCTGGATAACGTAACGACGCCAAACTCCGTGCGACTCGCTCGATCTGGTGCGCCTCATCGCGCGCCGGAACGATCACATCGACGCTCGCGGGACTCCCCTGGTCATGTGGCAGAGTGGTCGAGTCTGAAGGCAGCGCTGAGAGTGAAGACAGATCTCGATAGTGCTTTTCTGCGCTCGCCGCGATCACCAAAAATACGCCTGCCGCGCCGATCAAAAAAACGAAGATCACTGATTGGATCGCCCTGCTCTCATCTTGTCCTAGTTTAGCACGCCTTTGGCCGCCTGCCCTGGCCGCCCCACATTACGTTTAGAAATTGAAACGCCACCATAGGGCATTGACCCTTTATGAGCTGTAAAAAATCTGATATACTCCCCAATGTAAGAAATTGACCCCCAAAGTCCTTGACAAGACCTGAAACCTTGTGATAGACTGTGAAGCGAAGAGGTAAATTGCCATGCCAGACCAAAGCGGCGTAGCAACTGGTGTCAAAGTGATTATCGACCCCCTGGCGATATATAGCCGCGAAGAAGCGGCCAACGCCCTGGGTGTCAGCCTGAGTACCTTGAAGAAGTTAGTCAACGCGGGTTATCTCCGCGTAAGCAAACCGGCCAATATGCGCCGGGTGTTTATCAAAGGTGAGAGTATCCTCACCATGCTCGATCAAACGATCGTAGAAAGGAATGCCTAGCCGTGCAGCGCGTTAATCGATGGAATGAACAGCAGACAGCCAATCAGACTCAAAAACTGAATACCTGCTCTTCGATCCGTCCGGTGATCGTCGCGGCTGATACGGCAAGCGGACTCGTTTACGAACGGTCTGGGCATTCGAGTAATGTGTCCGCCGCACTCAGCTTTATAACCCGACGACTGCCCAATGGATCGGATCGAAGCGTCATGGCGCTAGAAACGATGAATAATGGCAAGTTGACGGAGGGTAAAAGCGGTAGGTTAGCGAAGTATCCAGGTACGAGTCGGCACATTACAAAGCAATTGGTCCCACGTCCCGGCGAAAGTCGGGGAGGGTTGGCGGGGTAGAACGAACACCGCGCGCACAACTCTTATACACGAACCCGCTCAACGGGACGTGGGACCAAAATCAAGGTTCTACGTCCCGTTTTTTGTTCTGAGCAGTGAGGGTAATAAAACGATGGTCACTCAGAAGCCGGATATTCGTCTTTTGCATCTGCTGTACACCGATGCGCGTTTCGAGTCGATTTTGACGGTGCTTGATGCGCTGCACGATGCGGCCAGTGAAGGTCGCAGCCACGAGGTATCGGCGCTGCCTAAAGACGAGTTGATCGGCTGGCTGCAAGACATCGCGTACACGGCGCGCGAAACGATCCGCGAACTGGAGACGGATCGGCCAATCGACGGTGATGCGGGGTGTCCCCCCGCCAGCGAGCACGAAAAGCATGGGGAACGGCTCTAAAGACGCACGCGCATCAAACAAGCCTGCGCATGATGAAAACGAAGAAGGAGACAGCCAGCAATGCCCAAATTAGCGGAAGCGCTGGTCGAGCGGAAGAGTTTGCAGGAGCGGTTTGCGCGGCTGCAAACCCGGCTGAGTGGCAGTGCGAAAGTGCAAGAGGGCGAAACGCCCGACGAACCACCCGCCGCACTGCTCGACGAAGCCGATCGAACGTTAGCAGACATCAAACGGTTGACCATTCAGATCAACCGTACCAACAGCCAGACCGTGATGCCGAATATACCTTCAGCGAATGGAGTTGGCGGAAATGGACAAACGATTATGGAAGCGATTGCCGAACGAGACCGGTTGCTATCGCAAAAGCACCTGCTCGATGGCTTGAATACGGCGGCGCGGGTCGAACCAAGTCGCCAAGCCTTTGGGTTGGGTCGCAACGAGGTCAAGTGGCACGCCACGATCGACGTGGGCGCACTGCAAAAGCAGATCGACGCAGCCGCCCAAGCCTATCGGATTTTGGACACGCGCATTCAAGAAGTCAACTGGACAACCGAACTTATCGAGACTTAGACCGAACCACCCTGATGGGGCGGACGGTCTCGATAGCCAGGACGAACGGTTAAAAACGTCAAGGTCACTATCGTAAGACTATCCGCGCCCATCAGCACACTTTCTGCTGATGGTCGCCTTCGACCAAAAGCATCGTACACGAGCGAATAACGACAACGGCTTCACGAGTAGTGTAAACAGACAGGCGCAGCGTAGGGGTCCGGGTGTGTAATTGTAATCAGTACGCCCGCCTGTCAGAACCAAACCGCAGATCAGAATGTAAATATCGAAACAACATCACAGCCAATCATCGTAGTCAGACCACAACTTTGGGTGTCCTCGTCCTTCGGGATGTAACACAGATACGGCGCGCCGGGAATCCGGGTGCGGCAGGGGTGTTGGCAACCTCCCGACGCGCTGTATCTCTCAAAAATCTTCACTTATCAAAAATCAAATCGGCGCGAAAAAGCAGGTAGCTGCTGCGACATCGGGTGAGAGTCAAAAACCAAAATCGCCTTAGCCAGGCGGCTACGTCTTACCGCGTAATGGGTCAGGGGTAGACGTGTAGCGGGCATCGTGTACTGAGTAATACCACGACTCTAGCGGTGACGCGGCGGCGAGGGTGGGCAAGGGGCAACTTTTTCGCGCCGGACTGCGATTTATTCGATGAGTACATCATCTTTTTGTTTTTGGGCTGTCTGAATACGGGTCATATTTGCTCGACTAGAGAAAAGAGTCAAAGCGAGGGGGCGCGCAAGCGATACCGGCGACGTAAGCGATGCGGCAGACGCAGCACCGAACCCTCGATCGCTCCATCCAAAAGATTACCGCTCTTATGTAGCACCCACTCCTCTCTGTGACCACAGAAAGGAGCAGGGGATCAGGTCAATCTTTTTTCGGGGGTGGATTGTTGCGGCGGCGCACGACCGTCGCGGGTTTCGGTGCGTCGGCGGGTATGGCCGACTCAGCGGGCGCGACACTGGCGGCGGGTTGGACGGGGGCAGGCACTGGTGTCGGAGCGACGACAGGCTGCGCGGCGACGGGTGCGGGCGGCAGTGGTGTGGGCGGCAGTGGTGCGGGTGTGGTCGCGGCAGGCGGCGGGGTAACAGAACCTTCGGCAGGTTTGGCGACAGCACCAGCGGCTCCACGACGGCGCACGATCGGCTTACCCTCGGCGGTGGTAGCTGCTCCAGCGGTGGGTGCAGTTTGCGCGGGTGCGGTTGCGACGACCTGAGCAGGTTCAGCGACGGCGGTGGGCGCAGCGACCGCCGCGGTGACGGGCACAACTTCCGGCTTTTCCGAGATCGGCCCAGGACGGCTGGCGGGTAGACCCGCTTTCTTGCGCGTCTTTTGCACATCGGTGTGATCGTAGCCACCGCGCGCGACCTGCTCTTCGGCGGCGGTCGTCGGCGCGATCGCCTGCCAATAGCTGATCGGCTTGCTCAGCTTTTCCTTATCGTAGATGTGTTTGGTGGTGCGATCATACGAGGCCAATTCGTAATCGTGATCCATGCGGATCGCGTCGAAGGGGCAGTATTCCGCGCAGTAGCCGCAGTTCATACAGATGTCGATGTCGATAAAGAACTGCTCCGGCTCTGGCTTGGGACGCCCGGTCGTCGCGTCCGTGCCGCGCACGATCCAGATACACTGCGGCGGACACACCTTCGCGCAGATGCCGCACGAGGTACACCAATCTTTGCCCGGATATTCCGGATCATCTTCGTTATACGTAACCAGGAATGGGATGAACCGGAAGCGCTCCGGCACGGCGATTTTTTCCTCCGGGTACTGCACAGTAAACATGCCCTTACCCTTGAGTCCCTGCTTGGTCTGAAAGGCTTCCAAGCCGTTGCGCTTGCCAAACCATTTGAAGTCGTCGATCAGCGTATCAAAAAAGTGGCGGAGCGTGATGCCCAAGCCCTTGACAATGCCAACTCCGTACATGCAAGTCTCCTTAACGATCCGTTTCGCCAAGCACGATGTCGATGCTGCCCAGGATAGCGACCACGTCCGCGATTTTGTGCCCCTTGCACATCTCGCCGAGCGGAGTCAGGTTGATAAAACTCGGTGCGCGCACATGATAGCGCCAGGGGTTTTTGCCGTCACCCTGCGAAACCACGTAGAAGCCCAGTTCACCCTTCGGATTTTCCACGTGACCGTAGCTTTCGCCAAGCGGTGCTTTCGTTGCATACGGGTTCTTACCCAACACAGGCTGTCCCATCGTTTGCTCGAGGCGCGGGACGATCTGCTTCAAAATCCGCAGACTTTGCCGCATTTCGTCCAAGCGCAGCAAATACCGATCGTAGATATCGCCGTTGTAGCGCACGGCCACATCGAACTCCAACTCCGGGTAGATGCCGTAGGGCTGGGCGCGCCGCACATCGTAGGGGACGCCGCTGCCGCGCAAGACGGGGCCTGCCGCGCTATACGCGATCGCCATATCGGGTGGCAGCAAGCCGATACCCTGCGTGCGGCCTTTGATGATCTCGCTGTTGGTGAGCAGACCATCGAGTTCATCGATCGTGCGGGGCAGCGTCTCATTGACGAGTTCGGTGATATAGGCCATCGTGTTCTCGTCGCGCACTTTGTCGTTTACGAGTTGGACGACGCTACGGATGCTCTCCGGCAGATCGCGCGCGACGCCGCCGAAACGCATGTAATTGCACATCATGCGGCTGCCCGCCGTCGCCTCGAACAGATCAAGTATATGTTCGCGCGCCTCGATCGCGTACAGCATCGGCGTATAGAACGCGCCGAGATCGTTGAGCAAGAAACCGACCGCCCACATATGGTTGACGATGCGCGTCAGTTCGGCCATCAGCACGCGCAGGACTTCGGCGCGATAGGGTACGGGCGTACCTTTTCCGAGCAAGCCTTCGACAGCCAGTGCATAGCCGAAGTTGTTGCTCATGCTGTTGATGTAATCGAGCCGATCCGTGAACGGCATGTTCATATTCCAGGTGTTGCGCTCGCCGATCTGCTCGTGGTTACGATGCAGATAGCCCATCACCGGCTCCAGATCGACGATCGTTTCGCCGTCCAGTTGCACGATCATGCGGAAGACGCCGTGCGTGCTCGGATGGTGAGGACCCAAGTTGACCGTGAGGCGATCCGTTTTGATACCCGGCTCGGCCTCAATATCGACGCCCAAATTCTGGCCGTCGTAAAGGTGTTGATCGGCGGGTTTGAAGCGTCCGAGATCGAAATTCGCCGGATAACGCACGTTGTGGCCGAAGGGATTGAACTCCTCCGAGCGCGTTATCTGACCGCCCGGCCAGCGCGAATCGAACGGCTTGTAGTCTTCTTCGTAGTAGGCTTCGTGCCAATCCTTGCGCATCGGATAGCCATTGAAGCCTTCCCATAGTAAAATGCGTTTCAGGTTCGGGTGGCCGGCAAAATGGATGCCATATAAGTCGTAGGCCTCGCGCTCCTGAAAATCAGCGCCCGGCCAAACGCGGATCAGGCTCGGCAGGCTGGCATTTTCGCGTCCGGTCTGCGCCTTGAACACCAGACCGGGGCCGCCTTGTGGCGCACGGAAAGCATGATAGACCATTTCCAAATGATCACCGAGGCCGAGGTAATCGACGGCGGTGGCGCTGGATAGGTAGTTATAGCCGAGGTCGTCGCGGATGGCGGTGGCGACTTCGACGAGGTGATCAGGTTCGATGATAATGCCGCCGAAGCCCTTGCGATCATCGATTTTGATCGCGCCAGGGAAACGCCCCTGGAGCGCCGCGATCACGTTTTCGGGATCATCCGGCCTGGTGGTGGCGGGATTCGCTGTCATATCAGCCACAGTGATTACTCCTGTTTATTCGGCGGTGCTGGCGACGGGCGGTGCTGCTGCGACGGGCGCAGTCGCGGCGTGGAACTCGGCGGTCGTCTGCGTCTCACGGTTCAGCGGCGCCTCACGATAGAATATTTCAGCCTGACGGGCATCGATAATATCCGGTCCGAGGATCGGCACGGGAATCGGTTCGTTGGGGCCGCTGCCATACCAGGGCGTGCTGTGGGCAACGGCCAACGACTGCTGCTGAATCTTCTTTTGCAGCGCGATTACGCCGTTGAGCAGCGCTTGTGGCGTCGGTGGGCAACCGGGTACATAGACATCGACGGGAATGTATTTGTCGATGCCGCTCACCACGTTGTAACCTTCTTTGAACGGCCCGCCGCCCGACGCACACGCGCCCATCGCCAATACGTATTTTGGCTCTGGCATCTGGTTGTACAGGCGCACGATTGGCACGATCATCTTTTTGGTGACAGTACCCGACACGATCATCAGGTCGGCCTGACGCGGACTGGCACGCTGAATATCCATGCCGAAACGCGCAATGTCATAGCGACTAGCCGCCGTGGCGATCATCTCGATGGCGCAGCAAGCCAGCCCGAACAGCAGCGGCCAGATCGACATGCTGCGCGACCAGTTGTACAACTGGCTCATGCTGGTCACGGCGATGTTGGCCTGCATTTCATCGGGCACCGGAATATCCGGGTGTTGCAGTTCCTTGAGGTTGAGTTCGGTCATAATGGATTCAACTCCTCATACCATTCGCGCAAAATATCTTGCAGGATACCCTCATTCGCCAGCGCCGGATCGTCGGAAAAGCCGGGTAGGGCAATAATCCATTCAGCCAACTGCGCCAATCCTACCCCATCTAACGCCAAGTTGGGGTATTGGGCACGAAGTGCTTGGATGATCGCCACCGACGATTCCCAATACAGCGGTTGAGGGTCTAGATCATCGAAGATCATGGGTCAGGTTCACATAAAAGCGCGGTGATTCGCCGCATGATCAGATTATCACGCCGTGCCGCTTGATTGTCAACAAAATCACAATCCCGCGAGAAAAACGACCTCACCCCCCGCCCCCCTCTCCGTAATCACAGCGAGGGGGTGTAAGACTGACGTGTGAACTGACTAGAGCAACATTCAAATGTGCTCAATTATGATCCTTATCCATTTCTGATACGGTGCTAATCCGATTCTATCAAGGCTGTGCTACGATTCTTTTATGACTAACCAAGGGGCGCATATTCGTTTGGCACGGCTATGGATGCGGTTCATACCTGTCCAACTGGTGATTCTGATGGGCGTGATCGGCTTTACGGCGGGTGTACTGGGCACAATGAGCGTCTTGCTGCTCAACGGTGATTTCAACACAGCCTCGATCCCGGTTGCCGGTGGCGAGACAATCGATCCCGGTCAGCATGTGGTGGTTCCGATTGCCACGCAGATCAGTTCCATTTTTACGCCCGAAGTCCAGCACTGGGCGGCTCGGATTCTCGCCTGGGGAAAACAATATGACATCGATCCGAATCTGATCGCCACCGTGATGCAGATCGAATCATGTGGCGATGCCCAGGTTGGATCATCGGCGGGCGCAATGGGCTTATTCCAGGTGATGCCCTTCCATTTTCAGGACGGCGAGGACCCACACGATCCCGATACAAACGCACGCGCCGGAATTGGCTACCTGAAAGGCGGGCTGGCGTTGGCCGACGGTCATCCGGGCTTGGCGTTGGCGGGTTACAACGGCGGCTATGGGATGATTTCGGCGGGGTGGGCGAGTTGGCCGGAGCAAACCCGCCTCTATTACGAGTGGGGCAGCGCGATTTACTTGGACGCGCTCAATGGACACACGACCAGCGCCGCCCTGCAAAATTGGCTCGACTCCGGTGGCGTCAACCTGTGTCGTGGTGCGGCGGAACGTCTGACGCCCACCGTGCCCGCTGCCAACGCAACCCCGACCCCCTCAGCATAATTTCGCCTGCCGCCCAATTGAGATATTTTCGAGACGGATGCTCACAAATTTTCACGATCGAATCGGTGAGTTTCCGCTATAATGATTCTAACTATCATCCGCAGTCCGTTTGAGGAGCAAAAGCCGCTAGTGAACATAACCATCACCCGTCCTTCGGTCTACGAACGCGCGCGCGACGTACAAGCCGAAACCCCGTTTTTGGCGATTGATGTGGATCGTGTGGTCGAGTCGTATCATGAACTGCTGGACAATGTGCCCGGCGCGGAAATCTTCTATGCCGTCAAAGCTAATTCCGCACTGCCGATCGTAAGCGCGCTGGCCGCGCAACGTTCGGCGTTCGATGTGGCCTCGCAACCCGAATTGGAGAAGATTCTCGGCCTGGGTGTGCCGGGTGAGCGGATCATTTGCAGCAATCCGATCAAGAACGAGCGCCTCTTGAAGCGCTGCGCTGAAGTGGGGGTCTATGCCGTCGTCGCTGACTCAGTCGATGAGATGCACAAGATCGCACGCAATGCGCCGGGAATGCGCGTCTATATCCGCCTGATCGTTGATAACTCCGGGGCAGCTTTTCCGCTCGATAAGAAGTTCGGGGTTTCGCGTGAGCAGGCGCTCGAAGAACTGATCCTCGCCCGCGATTTGGGTTTGCAGCCGATCGGCACGGCGTTTCACGTTGGCTCGCAATGTACGGTCACCAAGAATTGGGCGCGTGCCATCGCGGAATGCGGCGCAGTGTGGGAAGCCGCCCGCGACGCTGGGATCAATTTGTTCTTCCTCGATCTCGGTGGCGGCTATCCGGCACCGATCGATCTCAGCGTTCCGACTCTCGCCGATATTGGTCCAGTTATCGTCCAAGCCATCACCGATTACATCCCGCCGACGCCGAATTTGCGCGTCATTGTCGAGCCGGGGCGTGGCCTCGTTGGCGCGGCAGGTGTGATGGTGATGACCGTCGTCGGACGGGCACAGCGCGGCGAAAAAACGTGGCTGTATCTCGACGGCGGCGTTTTCAACGGCATGATGGAAATCCTCGAAGGTTTTTCGCTGTACACCGTCCACGCAAACGATGCCAAAGCAATCAATACGCACTCCTATACCCTCGCCGGACCAAGCTGTGACAGCGCCGATACGATTCTGCGCGATGTGCCGCTGCCAGAAGTCAACATTGGCGATCGGCTGTACATCCTGAACACAGGCGCGTACACCGTCGAATATGCATCGAACTTCAACGGTTTCAACATCCCGACCGTGCAAACGCTCTGATTTCGGGGACTGGGCGGACGCAACAACTCGCGTCCGCTCAAACCAACCACGTCAAACGATCAGTCAGCGGCACCGCGCAGGTCGATGCGAGTTGACGCGCATCCGTCCATGCGACACAATTGCCAGCCATGACAACTTCAAACGCCATCTTGATGCTCACCCCCTATTTGCCCTATCCGCCGATCAGCGGTGGGCGCAGCCGAACCTATAATTTGGTCAAACGTCTGAGTGCCGATTATCGGATCACACTGGTGTGTTTTGGTCGCCCAGAAGAGAAGGCATTCGACCTCGAACCGCTGCGCCGTGTGTGTGAGTTGATCGTTGTCGATCGCGCCTCCAGCCCCGGTACGCTGCGTGCCGCCATGCTCAGCCTGACCTCGATCCGTCCGGTCACGATGCGCCTGTATCGATCCGTAGTTATGCGCGACACATTGGCACGGCTGCTGGCTGAGCGCGATTTTGGGGCGATCCACGTCGAGTCGTTCTATATGCTGCAAAATCTGCCACCCGATCTGAAAGTGCCGACACTGCTGGCGGAACCCTCCATCGAGTACACGGTATGGTGGCGGCACGCAGCAGTAGCGCAACCCCTCTATCAGCGTCCGGCACTGGCGTTGGAAGCCGCCAAAATGCGCGTCTTTGAACCGCAAAGTTGGAGCCAAGCGACGCTCGTGGGCGTCATGTCCGAAATCGATGCACGTACCGTCAAACGCGCGACGCCGGGGGTGGCGGTTGCCCCCGCGCCCAATGGCGTGGACATCGATTACTTCCGACCCACCGATAGCCCACGCGCGCCCGACACCGCCATCTACATGGGCGATTATAAATACTTTCCGAATACGGACGCGGTGCTGTATTTCGTGCGCGAGATCATGCCATTTATCCGTGAGCGGCGACCAAATTTCACCTTGACATTGATCGGCAAAGAGCCGACGGCGGAAATGCAAGCGATCGGACGCGATCCAAGTTCGGGCGTGCGCGTGGCGGGCTTGGTCGATGATACACGCCCCTTATTGACGGGCACTGCCCTGTTTGTATGTCCTTTGCGCAGCGGCGGCGGTACACGCTTTAAACTGCTGGAGGCGCTGGCTTGTGGCTGCCCGGTGGTTTCGACGGCGTGCGGCGCGGCGGGTTTGGAAGCGATCAATGGCGAACACATGTTGATCGCCGATACGCCGCGCGCGTTCGCCGATGCGGTACTGCAAATCCTGGACGATCCCGCATTGGGTGTGCGACTCGGCAAAATGGGCCGCGATTGGGTGATCGCGCGTCACAGTTGGGAACGTAGCGCCGATCAAGTGCGTGAAGCCTATCGTCGTTTGATCGGCAGCGACGATGCGACTCTGCGCAAAGATGTGAAGAGTCCCTGATCACAACCGGACATTGTAGCAGGCGCAATCTCGCCGTTCGAGCCGTGAAACTTATCGGGTAACGTGGCGTATAATACAAAAAATAGCCGCAAGGAGATCGCAAATGCCGGATGAGTCGATCCAGTATGAATTGGCGCGCGCGCAAACGGAAGCACGCCTTGCCCCCATGCGCCGCCTTCGAGGGCGACAGCTCGTTTTGTTGGGAATGGTTCCTGTCTATTTTTTGCTGCTCGGAATTACGATGGCGTTGCGGGACAGTGCCGTTTATGACCTGCTGATGCCACTCACATGGGTTGTTTTTGTGCTGCTTTTTATTCAGGTCGTGCGGTTCAGTTTCGACTATTATCACGAAACGATTGTGCAGCGCGAAACGAAAAAAGCCATGGAGCTTGAACGGCTGCGCCTATTGCACGCACTGGCCTATACGGATACCGCCGCGACCGTGAATGAAAAATCGAAGCGCGGTGTTTCGCTCAGTGACGATGGTGAACTCATTGCTGATGTTGATGAAGCCCTAGATAAGCCATTGCGACAAAACCAGAGTCATCGATAAACATGAGCCAGGGCAAGAAACGCCGCCATGCAAATTGCCCCTTGTCATCTTCCGCGATGTGTTTTATACTTTCGCCCATCAAACGCAGACGTTTGCGGGCGTAATTCAGTGGTAGAATGCCTCCTTGCCAAGGAGAATGTCACGGGTTCGAGTCCCGTCGCCCGCTCAATCGAGGAGCTATTTGGAATTATCCAAGTAGCTCTTTTTGTTGGAGTTTTTCAGGCATAGCAGGTACACATAGCCAATGCACATTGGAATTGACGCGCTTTTTCGGCTGCCGGAGGGCGGCGGGCGAACGGTGTTGCGCGAATTGCTGCGCGCGTGGCTCGCCGAGGCGAAAGGGACAGGTGACACGTTCAGCGTATTCACCACGCCAGAAGGTGCCGCAGTGCTGCGCGAGATGGCTGACGGAAGCCCCACCCTGAACCTCCACGTTTTTTCGACGCCCGGACGAAGCACGCTCCTCCGCTTAATCTGGGAACAGACGATCTTTTTGCGCGTGCTGAGTCACGTCAGGCCAGATGTCCTTTTTTGTCCCGGCAACGCCATTCCACTGCGGACGCAAATTCCGACGGTCGTACTGTTGCACAACGCCCTGCCATTTTGTCAGCCTAACCGCGCCAATGCCAGCCCGCTATTTGCGTTCCGCCTCCATCTGATCGGCTGGCTGATGCGAAAATCAGCGGTGCGTGCCGATGCTGTGATAAGCGTTTCGGCGGCGATTCTGGATGCGTTGCATTTAGCTGCACCCCCTGCGCGCGTGATCGGACTCGGCGTCGAGCCGCTGCCGATTGCTGTGCATGAGCCGCTGCCGTTTCCATACCTACTATACGTGTCAGGCATCTGGCCGTACAAAAACATGCGCGAGGTGATCGCGGCTTTCGCACGCTTGCTTAACGACGATCCCACGCTCGAATGGCGACTCGTATTCGCTGGAGGCATTTTCGATCAAGGTTATTTTGACGATCTCCAGCGGTTGGCAGCGAAGTTGGGTATCGCCGAGCGCGTGATTTTTACAGGTGCGCTGCCACGTGCAGAGGTCGGCGCATTGTTAGCGGGAGCGTTGGCACTCGTCCATGCTTCGACCTGTGAGTCTTTTGGGCTGCCACTGGTCGAGGCGTTGGCGGCGGGTATTCCGATCGCGTGCTCGGATGCACCATTTGCCCACACCATTGTCGGCGGCGATGCCCTGTTTTTTGATCCATCTGATCCGACCGGGATCGCGGCGCAACTCACCCGGTTACGCGATCCTGCCTTGCGCCGACAATTAGGGGCAGCAGGAATCGCGCGGGCGGCTACTTTCGGCGATTGGCGATCAGTCGCCGACCAGATGCGCGCGGTGTTGGCGGAAATCGCAGTGTTACCTCAAAATAAATCGGCAACCCAATGACGACACTGAGTTTGCGCCCACTGACCCTCGCCGATGCGGAACCGCTGCAAATCGCGTGCTGGCCGGATGCCTCACCAATCCTGATCGCGGATGTGTTGGCGCGCACGCTGGCGTTGGTACAAATCGGGCGCACGGTGGCACTGGTGGCGAATCTCGACGGCCAGATTGTGGGTTATGGGCAAGTGACGCGCTGGCCGCACGCCGCCGAAATCAGCGATCTGATCGTGGCGTCGGAGTATCGATCGCAGGGGATCGGATCGACTTTGATCGCGGCTTTGATCGAATCGGCGCGGGATTGGACTGTGCCCGTCGCGGAGATCGGCGTCGCCCTGAGCAATCCACGCGCGCTGGCACTCTATGAACGACTCGGATTCGGCCCGGGTCGCATCATTGAAATCGATCTCGGCAATGGCTATGAACCCGTTCACTATCTGATAATGCCACTGTAATTAGCGATGCGCGGCCAAGAATGCCTCGACTTCGGGACGGGTGGGCAGTGAGGACATCGTGCCGATCTTTGTGACGGCCAGCGCACCCGCCGCATTACCCCATCGGACGGCTTCCGGGAGCGGCATCCCCTCAACCATCGCCAGCGTGAACATGGCGGTAAACGAGTCGCCCGCCGCCGTCGTATCAACTGGCTCGACTGGAAAGCTCGGCACGATCAGCGTTTCGGTGCGGGTCATGAGCAGCGCGCCCGCCCCACCCCGTTTGATCAGCACGACCTGCGGGCCATGTGCCAGTAACTCGGACGCTGCCCGCAGCGCCGCCTCGTCAGTCGGGATCGGATAGCCGACCATTGCCGCCGCTTCGTGCTCATTGGGCGTCAGCACCGCCGCATCACGCCAAGTGGCGGGCGCATACGGACGCGGCGGCCCTGCATCGACGATCACCGGAATGTGATATCTTTTGCCGAACTGCACGGTCGCCGCCACTGCCGCTTCGGGAATTTCAAAATCGACGATGATCGCCTTCAAATCGGGCAACAATGGGGTCAGTGCGCCGTCCACATAGGTGGCATCGACGCGATCGTTCGCACCCATGAAAACCATGATCGTATTTTCATATTTATCGTTTAGCAGCACAACCGCGACGCTCGTTTGTGCCGCCGGATCTATCCCGACATGGGCCGTATCGACGCCTTCCTGGCTTAGTGCAGTTTGGATCAGACGACCGAAATCATCGTCGCCGAGTTTGCCGATCAGGACGCCGCGCGCACCTAATCGAGCGATAGCCGCCGCCGCATTAGCCGCTTTGCCACCCGCCCCGATATTCAGACCGTGCGCTGGGAAATTTTCACCCGTGAGCGGGACACGTGGCACCGAAACGGTCATATCGACCAAGACGCTGCCAACCGACGCGATTGTAATCATCGATGAACTGCCTTGAACAAGGGATAATCAAGAATTTTCACAAGATTACCACAAAATTCGCCGCCCTCACGGGTTGCGTAACCGACTCACAATAGCGCGGTCAGAAGCGTCGGCGGTTGTTGTTTCCAAAGATCATGCCCAGTACGGTTTGGATCAAAAACTCGGCCAGAAACCACATCAACGCGCGCGAAATCCAACTCCATACATCGGCAAAAATGGTGGTGGGTGACACAGACATCCCGCGCGATCGCAAGCTGATCGTGGACACGCCCACCATCAGACCGACAATCATCAGCACACATAGCAAGCTGGAACACACGCCCGATAAGTTATTCACAGTCATCCCTCGGTTTTTGAGCCTCGAATTCGCGGTGCAATTAATTCTAATACGTTGGGTACAACGGCGCGGTTGCACCCCTATATCAATGTTATTCCAGAAGTTCTTCCAACCGCACGATTTTTCCCCTCACTGCCGCACATCTGGTTCTCCTTCCACCTTCATGGAGAAGGGGGTGAGAGGTGAAATCGGCGCGCCACAAATGATGATCGCCGGATTACCTTGCACGCGCGTCAGCACGACCACCCGCTCCTCACCGTCACCCGGCAGCCGTAACTTGGCGATCAGTTCCTCCGGCGTCAAGGGACTGCCGCGTTTTTTGACCGTCACCCGCCCAACATTCCGTTCGCGCAGATAGGCGCGCAGCTTTTTCAGGTTGAACGGCATCCACGCCTCGATCGGCCATGCCCGCGCGAACGGCGTCTTGACCGCTTGATCAGCCGTCAGATACGCGATCGTCGAATCGATCATCGCCGCGCCAATGACTGATCCCAACAATTGTACTAACCCCGCCCGGATCACGGCTGGGTCGGGTTCGTAGAGGACCGCACGCGGGATACTGATGGGGACGACGGGTAAGGGGCCGTAAAACTGATATCGATCTGTTCTGGCAACGTAGAGCTGTGGAAGTTGTCGAATCCCGTCGAAATTAGATGGCTCGGAATAACTGGATAAGCGGTGGTCTATTTTGGCAGTATTGCCATCAGCATCGATTACGATGGCTGTGCGAATTGGATCGGATTGAATGCCGCCACCGCTCAGGGTCATCACGGCTTCCTTCAACTCGCCGTTGAGCGAGACGAACTCAATATGCGTATTTCCATAGGGTTCAAGTTCTGCCAGATCGATGCCCGGCGACAGCTTCACGATGACCGACCTGCGCCAATTGTCGATTACATCCAGCGGCGGGATGTAGTTGTGAACCGAATGGATCCGCCGACCATCGACGCGCCGCGCCGGATCGAAAAAATAGCAATTGATTCGCGGTGAGAAAGGTGGCGTCACCCGCGCGTCCGCCGCGATGAACAACGCATGTGCCGCTGGGACGTTCGCGCGCGCCATAGCCAAACGAATCGGATCGAGATCGACTCCGATCACGCTGCCCGAAAACTCGGCCAGTGCCAGCGAGTCGCCGCCAATGCCACAGCCCATATCGGCGAACCAAAGGGTCGCGTCGAATTCACCCGAACCGAACCGATGGCGGCTGACGCGCCAATCCGACGCCTGTTCGAGCGCCTCGCGCGTGAAAAACATGCGATCGGCGCGCGCGCCGAACTTTTCGCGCCCCTTGATGCGCAGCCGTGCTGTTTCGAGCGCCGCCGCCGCTATCTCTGCCGGATTCCGTTTGCGCAGCCGAGTCAGCAGTGCCAGCGTGTTCGCGTCCGACAGATCCGCGCCCGTCAGTTCGGCCAACAGTTCCGCGCCCGCATCTGTTTGCAGTGCCCGCAACGTTTCGAGCGTGATCATCGGCTCATGCTCATTCCTCGCCGGTGATTGCGGCTGCCGGATCGACCGCGATTAGTGTGCCCGACATGCTGAAGCGTGCTGATTCTTGCACGGCGGCCAACGTCGGATTGACCAAAATCGAGAAATTCCATTTGTCCACGACGGCGGCACGCTCAAATTTGGCGATCTTGTTGATGCCGACGATCATGCCATCGCGGACGGCAGGCTGCATGAACGCGACCGCTTTGGGCAGCGACGTGAATGCAAGCGCGACGGACTGACCAGATGCTCCCTGATCCGTTACCGCCGCCGCGCTCCAGGTGAGCACTTCGCCTAGCTGCAACGCCCAGGTGGATTTGTTGGGCGTCTGCTGAACAAGCAAAAATAGGTGTCGCCCCGGCAGATCAGCAAATCCGTCACGCAGATCGCGCGGCAGGAGCTGGCCGGAATCAGCATCGCGCGCGGCGATTGTTTCGGTGCGCAGGATCGGCGTCAGGTTCGTATACGGCTTCTCGCCTCGGCTCAGCACACCATAGCCCTGCATCGCACGTTCGCCGAATATCCGCGCAAACCCTGCCTCGTCCAGCACCCGCGCGATCGATTCGGGTGTCGCGCGACCGTGCCCACGTGAGGCGCTGTGCCACACCAGTACACCGATCGCCGATCGCGGCGCGCGCCAGATCGCATCGAATGGAAATGCGCCCGCCGCCGGATCGAGCATGATCAGCCGCCCGCCCGGTCGCAGTATGCGCCGCGCCTCTCGCAAAAACGCCGGACGCTCGGTCAGCGCATCATAGATGCCCTGCGCGATGATCGTATCGAATTGATCGGCTGCGAAAGGAAAATATTGCGAATCCGCTGCCACGAACGAAACATCGTCGATCGAGCGTGTGGCTTGGTGCGCCTGTCGCAACATCTCCATCGATCGATCGACGCCGACGATACGCAGATCACCACGCAATCGCCACAGTTCGAGCACGCTGTTGCCATTCCCGCAGCCTACAGCCAGTACGCGCAGGATCGATCCGCTCGGCGGCAGGTGACGCGCCATTTCGCGCAATCCCTCACGCCACAAAGGATTGGCGGTCAGGCGGCGATAGAACGGCGCAGCCACATTGAAAAGATCAGCCAAGCGGCACTGGCTAGATCGCGTCGATTTGTTTGGCGAGGGCGAAGTCACTGCTTGTTAGGCCGCCTGCATCGTGTGTGGTCAGCCGAATCGTGACGCTCGGATAGGTCAGCAGCACATCGGGGTGATGACCTGCGGCCTCCGCAATGGGCGCGATCTGGTTGACGAACGCCAATCCTGCCAGGAAATTGTCTTGTTTGAACGTCCGCGTCAATTCGCCTTGATCATTGATCGTCCATGTGGGCAGCGCTGAGAGATGGCTTTCGATCTCGGCAGGGGATATTTTCGACGGCATAGCAAACTTCCCCTATTTTTTCGATTTACCGGGTTTGCTGGCGGGTTTTGGAACGGAATGTTCGTTCGACAACGCCTCGATCAACTGCAAGAATTCCTGCCATTCCTCGTTGAAGAAGTGGACGGTTACGTTGTTGATCTCGACGTGATGGACAGTTTCGCCATCGGGTTCTTGTGACCGCCAGATCGCGTAATTCTCAGTTTCGGCGATCATATCGGTGGGGATTGTGGGCTGCTCGGTCATGGGTGCTCTAATCCTATCTTTCACAGTTGCAGGATGGCGTTCAATATCACCGATCATAGCCTATTTGCGGGTGTTTGGGAATCCCCGCCCGGATTCGTTCGTTCGTGCCGCTCTGCACGGTATGGCTTCCCCTCTCTGTGATTACGAGAAGGGGCTGAAGGAGTGAGCTGAATCGGCGGCATTGGATTCGTTTCATCATTCGCTAAAATAGGATTGACTATGAGCATGTATCCAATGGAGCATAAATAGTGATTTTGGAATTGCGGCGTCATACGATGCGCACAAAGCCCGGTCAGCATCTGTCGCAAGCGGGTGTGACGCGGGCGCGACATGTCGGCGAAAAAATGGGCTATTTTGATCGTGTTATCACTAGCACGATACCGCGCGCGTTTGAAACGGCGATCGCCATGGGCTTTGCGGTACACGAGCAATACGATTTGCTCAGCGAGATGAGCCTCGAAGTCAATCTCGAACTCAATCTGGCGGCAGATATTGGCGATTTTGCGCAGGTGGTGCGACAGGGCAACACAGCGGCAAAATTTGCGGCTGAGCTTGCACACCTACATCGTACTATTGCATCCACCCTGCCCGAAACAGGACGTGCCCTGATTATTTCGCATGGCGGTATTGTCGAACTGACCGCAATTGGCTGTTTGCCGGAAGCTGACTATACGTCGTTCGGGGTAGGCTGCGACTATTGCGAGGGTATCCAACTGACTTTTGCGCAGGGGCATTTTACGCAAGTAAAAATGCTGCGGCTTGGAAACGCTGCTTAGTTCCACAACCGCAGCTTATGCTGAAACCAATCAAATGGCCGCAGATTCACCTCATCCCCTCAATCCCCCTCTCCGTAATCACAGAGAGGGGGAAGCCCTACCATACCGAACAGCGACCACCCCTGCCTAATTTCGGTTGTAACATTAGCCGTAAAGCGTCACAAAAAACAAGTCGCTCTGAATAGGCTCATTGGCGTTAAACGTTACTGCGCCACTGTCGTACTCGCCCCGCGCGCCAAAAATGTGACGATGACCTGGCAAATTTGGATCGGCTGGTCGCCACCCGGACTCACCGTCAGGCGCAGGAAAAGGCGCTGTCCCTGTGGCAAGTTGATCGTTTTTTCACGACTGACCAATGTCCCGTGCAAAACCGGAGCGCTGCCGCGCGTCAGCGTTTGCCAGTTGGTCTGTGGCCGTCCACCCGCATCGAAACTGATGAGCGACCAATCGACCTCATACGGACCAATGGTCGAGCCGGATACTTCGACCGCCGAGGGTAGTTTCGCATCGTTGCCGGGGCTGCTGATCGTTGCCCCCGGATCGCAGACCGCATCCGCATTGGGATCGAGCGCTTGCGGTGCGATCATCGCATCGGGTCGCACGGGCGTGGCTGTCACCGCACTGGGCAGAGGATTCAGACGGGTCGCCAGGATAAACAAAATATTGCCAAAAAGAACCACGCCAATGACCGCGACCACATACCGATACGGCCCACGCAGCAATCCCAACAGTCCACTGCGGCCACTACTCGCCATCGCGCGACCCCGCCGTCCCGCGCTCGCCAGATAGCGCACCTCATCATATTCGGCGCGCCGCATCGGATTGCTGAGCACATCATAGGCTTCGTTGACCCGCTGAAACTGCTCTTTGGCGCGCTCATCGGCGTTGCGATCGGGATGAAGCTGCTTAGCGCGTCCGCGAAACGCAAGCTGAATCTCGTCGGGGGAAGCAGTCGGGCTGATTCCCAACGCAACATAGTGATCGTTGTACGGGTCGTAACTCAGTTGTCTACGCTGTGACATAGGCACGCTTCCACTGTGCTCGGTTTCGATGTTTCGAGATGACCCTCACTCGCGGCGACGTTCGGCACGGCGCAGTTCCGCCGGATCGACAATGATCAATACGGCACCACAGTCGCGGCACGCCAGCGCTTCCAGTTTTGCCAACAGCCGGAATGGACGCAACGCAGAATTCAGGCGGCGCGTCGTCACTTTTTTAGGCGCAAAATGTGTTTGATTGAATGTTGTGCTCAGATCGACCACGTAGCCGCGCGCCAGATTCGTCGATCCGCAGCGTATACACACGCTTCGCTCTGGCTGATAGCCACGTCCATCGTAGGCGTTGTGCGGATCGGGCGGCGTAACGGGTGCTTGGATGACCTGCGCGGGTTCCCGATGGCGCAGTTCTGGGAAATGGAGCGGCATCGGGTGACGCGGTGCCACAGGCACGATCGCTTTCTCGACGGCGGCCACAGGCGCATCCGTTGTTGCGATGGCCGTGATCGGTTTCGTATCAGAAGTCAGTTCGGTCGTCGTCGCATCGGTGGCTGCCGACGGTTCGACGGCCTGCGGCGTCTCTGGGGACTCGGTTGACATGAATAGCTTATCCTTTCTGCGTGCCACTCATTATAGCGCCGCTTGCGCTGATGCGACGATCGGATTGCGTGAATTTTTGAAAACGACGCGCAACGACATCCAACTATTGATCAACCCGAATCCATTCAGGCCACTTTTGTCGCAGAGCGGGTAGTCATCTTGAACCGCCTGTCATATGATGAAACGTATGAAATGAGGAGTCCGAAAAATGTCGAATCTGATGACCAATTGGGCGATTTTGAAGGGGCAGCGCGTAATGGTGAAGCCGGGCGAGGCCATTCGTTTCCCCGACGGAGTAACACCCTATGCCGAGTTGTGTGTACGGGAAGGTCGCGCTTGGTTGACACTCGATAACGTGGATGTAATCTTAGCGCCCGGTGAGCGTTGGATCGTTCGGCCATCCAAGTCGCCATTGGTGGTGACGGCGCTGGGTGGCGCACTGTTGCAACTCGAAGTCCTATCGTGAATGCCTGCGCGTAAGGTGAGCGCCCAGATCGGATATTGGCAAGGTCTGCCCCGATTGGCTACACTCCCCGCGCGTAAGCGGGGACGGTGTGCGTATGCCGTCCCACACGAGGAGGATTTATTGATGAGTTTGCTAATTCGCAGCCGCGTCGCCCGTCAAATTGGGCTGAGCGCTTTGTTGGCTGCGCTGGTCATTACGTTGATCGGCGGGACGGCACTGGCGCAAAGCACGACGCGCAAGCTGCATGTCGGAGATACGGTCAATGGGACGCTGGACGCCAAAGCCTTCGCGCAGGTCTACACATTCGATGCCACCAAAAATGATACGATCACGATCACGGCAACGAGCAAAACCAAAGGGCTGCTCTTGGCGCTGCTGCTGACGGACGCGGGCGGCCAGACCCTGCAGCAAATCACCGAACTGAGCAAGACCGAAGTCAGTATCCGCGATTTCAAGCCTGCCGATGACGGTACTTTCTATATCACGGTGCTGCGTGCGACGGGCGTCCAGGGCAATACACCGGGCACGTTTATGCTCAGCCTATCCGGGTCGGCGCAGACGGCGGCTTTTGCCACTGTCACGCTGACCGACAGCCTGACCGTCTCGCTCGGCTGGAGTTCGACCGACTTCCTCAGCCTGGAAGTACGCGACCCGATCGGCGGCTCGGTCAATCTGAACACGCCGACCGTCGCCAGCGGCGGCAGCCTCACCAGCAAAGCCAACGTCGATTGCAAAGATACGACAGCGACGAGTCCGACCGATACCGTCACTTGGTCGAAGGGCAACGTTCCGGCTGGCAGTTACGAGGTGTTGGTCTATCTGAACCAAGCCTGTCCGTCGGGGAGCAGCCCGGTGCCGTTCAGTGTGACCGTAACGGTCGATGGCAAGGCGCAAGACCCGATTCGCGGCTCTTTGACGGCAGCGGGTCAAGTGTATGTGGCAAGTTTCCTGCTCAGCGTACCCGATACGGTGGCCGTGTAGCCGGGCGGCGTCAAAGGCAATATCGATTTGACGCCATTTGCCACGAAGATCGCCAGTCCTAGCGTGCTCGGCACGAAGACCAGCGCGACCGGTAAACTTGATCATACCAATCCCGCCGATGTATATAGCTTCGACGGTCGCAAAGGCGAGTCGATCAGCATTGGTCTGAACGCCGTCAGCGGCGGCAGCCTCGATCCGTTCCTGCTGCTGCTCGATGCGACGGGTAACGTGATCGCCTCGAACGACGACGCCAACGCAAATACACGCAACGCGCTGATCGCCAATCAGGTGTTGGGTGCGGACGGCACATACACGATCGTCGCCACCCGTTTCGCGTTGGGGATCGGTGGCACTGAAGGTAACTATTCGCTGAGTCTAACGCGCGGCAGGACGATTAACACGGCAGCCACGGCAGTCCCGAATGCGACAGCCGCAATCGCCGTTGCCACATCGGAACTGGGCGCAGGTTTGCCGAAGGGCAGCATCGAAGCGCACCTGACCTGGAATGCGCGTGCCGATTTGCGCTTGTGGATACGCGATCCACAGGGACGTACCGTTTATGCGGACGTGCCCAAGATCGACAGCGGCGGTACCCTGTTCCGCAGCAACAATCTGGGTTGCAAGACGCCCAATGGCACGAATCCAGACGATTACATTTACTGGAACAGCGCCCAAGCACCCGTCGGCACCTACGAAGTCAAGGTCTGGCAGAACGCCAACTGCGGCGATACCGTCCCCGTCTCGTTCGTGTTGACGGTTGCCGTGCGTGATAGCGCAGGTGCGGCCAAGCAAATCATCAACGTGACCAACGTACCCGGCCCGAACAAGCAGGTCTATCTGACGACGTTCACGGTCGACTCGAACGGTAACGCGACGGCTGGCCTCGGCGATTACGTGGTGGGGCAGTTTACCGAGAACATCAGTGCCACTAAATCCAGTGCCCCGACGATTCTCTACAATCAGACGGTCAACGGGAGCATCACGGCAAGCACCAAATACGTGGTGTATTCCTTCACGGGCAAGGCGGGTGACAAGATTCGGATCACGCTGCGCGCGCGCAGTGGCAATCTCGACCCGGTTGTGTTCCTGCTGAGTAGTGATGGCAGCACCAACCTCACCTATAACGACGATGCGGGCGATCCTGACCTTGGACCCCAGGATTCGCGGATCAACTACACCCTAACCGCCGACAACACGTACTACATCGTGGCGACGCACTATGGCGTGACGATCGGTGGCACCGTTGGCAACTACGATTTGCAACTTGTCGGGCCAGCCCGATAAGCGGTAAACTCTCCGCCGGAAAACGGGTTGGGGACATTTATTTGTCCTCGACCCGCCCCACCATCGATCGAGTCAACGGAAAGTCGTAATTCTGAATATGAAAAGAAGTTTCGCCCTCCTCGCGCTGCTGATTGCGGCGAGTCTGGCGCTTTCGGCGTGCTCACCGCCGCCGCCGCTGCGCTCCGACAAATATCTGAACGATCAAAGCCTCATCTCGCAAACACCGTGTGGCGCGCCGTGTTATCAGAATATCACGGTCGGCAAGACCACTTATTCGGATGCGGTCGCCAAGATCAAGTCGAATCCGCTGTTCAGCAATGTCCAGACGCAGGATGCCAGCCAAACGCAGACGGCGGCAGCTTCATGGGCCACGGCGGGCGGCGAAGATTGCTGCCAACTGACGACGGATGCGCGCGGCGTCGTCAACGCACTGCTGATCAAGCTCGCGCCGCAGATCACGGCGGCACAGGTCATCAAACAGTTCGGCACGCCGGATTATGTGACGGGAGTCGATTATTCATCGACTGAAGTCGCGCTGGCGCTGATCTTCCGCAAGGTCGGCGTGGTGGCCTGGGTTGCTACGGGTGATGCCACGAGCACGCTGCAAGAGACGAATCCGGTGGTGGTGTCGCTGTATCTGAACCCGGACGATTTCGATAACTTGCTGGCGACGGCCACGCTCAAAGGCTGGGCGGGCTATCAAAGCTACAAGGCGTATCAGACGGGCACGCCGATCGTGACGCCGCGCGTGACGGTGACGCCGGGCAGCTAAGGCTTGTTCGTAAATGCCGAAAAAGCGGGCGAACCCCAAGTGGTCGCCCGCACGGGTAATAGGATTATGGGCGTGCCATGAATTACACCGACGACCGCAGTTTGCGTCCACGCACACTGGTCGAACTGATCGATCAGGCTTGGCGCATTTACCGTTCCAATCTGGTGCGTTTTCTATTGCTCTTCGGCGTGGTAACGTTACCCGCAACGATCATAAGCGTCTTCGGCAGTATGAAGGCGCTCGACGCGCTGCGTGCCAGCACTTTCGATAATACAACGGTCGTCAGTGCCAGCGCCACTGGATTTTCTTCAGCCTTCAATATTGGTGCCTTGTTTAGCGCATTGGGCACGTTTGTCGGGATTGCGTTGGCGGTCCGACTGATTCAATTCGTGCTGAGTACCGTGCTTGTAGGAGCGCTGGTTACTTATATCACCTCGGAAAATATTTTGGGACGACAACCCACCGTGGGTGACGCATTTTTGGCTGTGCGCGAGCGCTTTGTACCACTCACCCTGGGAATGATCAGCTTTTATGTGATCTATGCGGGCATCGCTATTTTGCTGGCATTGACGCTGTTTTTGTGTGGATTAGCGGGCGGTGTCTTGATATATGCCTATGTGGCAATGGCGATGTTGCTCTCTCCAGTGTTGGTGTTGGAACGCACCAGCATCATCGATGGTTTAGGACGTGCATGGGCGCTTGGCAAGGCGCGCGTGTGGCCGTTGACCATGCTGTTTGCGTTCGTAACGATTGTTACGCTGATCGAATCGCAGATCACGGGTATCCTAAGTCGGGCACTTTTCCCGCACGCCTCGAGCCTCTCGGCGAGCGCCTTCATATTTCAAATCATTACGCTGACAATTTTCGGACTATTGATCGCGCCGTTGTGGTCGATCAGTGTCACCGTCATTTACTACGATGCGCGTGTCCGCGAGGAAGGCTTGGCGACACTGATCGAAGCCTCAGAGAACATTCGCACTCGCCCCGCTGATCTGCCATCACCGAATCCCGCCGGACGCTTCCTGACGAGCAGTGATGTGGTCAATATAGGCATCATGTGCGCCGGGACGTTTGCTGTCGCATTGTTGCTTATCGCCGTCCAATTACTCACGGGTGGTAGCACACGCTAGACCCGTTCAAGTCTGAACCCTAGCTGGATACTTTCGTCGGACTGACGGCCTGCGTTTTCGCTGCGGCAGTCTGCGTGAAGCGATCGCGCAGTGAACTTCCCGCGTTGACCGTCGGCAGACCAGCGATCGGCGGCGTAAACATATCTTGAATGAGTGGGGCGGCGACAACGAGCACGCCGATTAAAACGATCACGGCGATTAAAGCGGCGGTAATTATCAATCTACGTCTACGCATCTTCCACCTCGGCGCATCTTTTTAGTGGGACGGGCGGCCCGATGTGGCCGCCCACAGGTACGGGCTGGGTAGGGGCGATCCCGGTGTGGTCGCACGTTTGGTCGCCAATTTTATTTGGCGGGGGTCGCCGTTGCGTGCGACTCGCGCGCGACGATGTTTATGACGAGTCGCATGGCGTCATCGACCTTGAGCAGTCCGCCAATATCGGGAACTTTGATGCCAAACTCACTCATGTTGAGGTCAGTCACCGCCCGAACAACCAGCGTGCCTTTGGTAAACGATCCGGTGGCGTCAAAGGTTGTATCGCGCTTGGTATTGTGAACCATCAACGTGCCCTTGATCTGGAATTGCAGCGGGCTGCCATCCTGGTATGCCCCATTTGGAAGGCCCAGCACGGTCACGTCGGTCAAGGTAGCAAATGGGTACTTGTTCGATTCCAAGAAATTCCGTCGGATAAACCCATCGCGCTGATCATTATCGGATTTGAACTCGCTGATATTGATGGTGATTTCACCAATCTGGCTGTTGGCAACGTTCGTCTGATCGAGCGCAATGTCGCCGCTGAGCGTATGCGTAACTCCCACTGCGCCGTTGAATCCAACGGGCATCCCCACGAAATTGCCCTTCAGGAAGCTCTCTGTGGCGAGGTAACACGCCTGCGACTCGCCGCTGACGATGCTCAAAAAGGCGATGGTGTTGGAGCCGGTCGCGGGCGTGCTGGCTTGCGTGGCTGCCATTGTCGCCGCCGAAGTGGCCGCCATCGTCGCGGCGCTGCTCGATCCGAGGGTCAACGGTGCAGTCAGCTTGTCTGCTTCACACGATTTATAGAGCGTACTTTGAGCCGAGACGGTGGAAAGTGGACTCGCCAAGTTCAAGCCTGTAAAGATCAGTGCGAAAGTGACAATGCCGGTGACGAAAGTTAGTTTGCTATTGCGCATCTTTATCTCTCCATGATTTCGCGTTACAGGCAAAAAGATTAGATGGAAGAGATAAACGGTGGGTGAGCGTGCCCTGATAATCGCCTGAGCCTCGCCGCATCACATTTGGCGATTTGCACAGCTATATCTCGTCGCTTATGGATGCAGGAGCTTCTCCAAATACGGTGTCACGCCCCAGAATGCTTTCAGCGCCGCGTATTCTTCGGCAGCGTTCGTTTCGCCCGCCGACTCGACCTTGACCGCGCGAATCATCAGGTTTTTATCGGTGTGTTCCGCCGCGATGAACTCCACCACATCGGTGCGATAACCCGCCATCCGCAGCAGCAGTGCCCGGAACGAATCGGTCAGCAATTCGGCCATGCGTTGGCGCAGGATGCCGTGTCGCAGCATGGGCGCGAACGGCTCGACCGTGCCGATCTGATCGAGTTGATCGCGCATTTCGTGGTGACAGCAAGGCGCGACCAGGATCAACGGGACTTCGCCGCGAATCCCCAGCGCGATGGCTTCATCGGTAGCGGTGTCGCAGGCGTGCAGTGCCAACAAAATATCGATCGGCGTTTCTGCGTCAAAATCGATGATCGGCGAGCGCGTAAAGCAGACATCGCCATAACCCAGCTCAGCAGCATGGGCGCTGTCTTTTTCGATCAACTTACCGTTCGTGTCGATCCCGGTCAGGCGCGCCGGAATACCGCGTACATCGTTCAGATAATGATAGGCCGCGAACGAGAGATAGGCGCTGCCGCAGCCGCAATCAAGAATATGCAGCCGACTGTGGACAAATGGCGTTGCATCGAGTTCGCCCGCCAACAGTGTCAAAAAGGCGTTGACCTGTGCAAACTTGGCGTGCATGGCCGGGCGGATTTTGCCGCTCTCATCCATGATTCCGACGGCACGCAAAAAAGTGTCGGGACGGCCAGCGGGCAGCGGCACATGCTTGGCGTGATCATGCGCCAAGTCAGCCGTGGCGGGCAATTCTGAAAGCCTGCCGCGATGCAGGATGGCCTTACCCTTTTTGGTGATCTGGATATGCCATTCGCCCGCCCTCGTGCGCAGGTGGATCGAACCGAAAGGCAGCGCTAAGACCTCATCGAGCCGAGCCGCCGCCTCGTCGCCACGATAATTCTTGGTGGTGTCCTGGCGATCATCGAAATAAGAAAACTGGAGATGGCGTTCGCCGCGTACCTGCACCGGACGCACCACGATCTGCCGCCAGCGGATCGCCTCTCCGCGAGTTGCGCCCTTGAGTGTCAGTTGGATAAGTGATTCGTCGTCGAGCGCGGCACCGCGAATATATGTGCGGTAGGTTTCGGGCGTCGGATTGGCGCGATTGGTTTGAATTTCCACGATTTCAGAATTGACGATCAATGAGGTACTCCGCCCATAACTGTAACAGTTCTCGATTGGCTGATGGTGGCACCTGAGCAAGGTGATCGAGTGCCTCGGATACGTAACGACGCGCCAAACCCTGTGTATAGTTAATGCCGTCCAAATCACGCAGCAGCGTGGTCGCACGCGCCACCTGATCGGGCGAGGCGTGCAAATCGCCCAAGATGCCGAGCAGTTCGGCGCGCTGCGCGTCATTCGCATTTTGCAAGGCGCGATAGACGATCACGGTCTTTTTGCCCTCGCGGATGTCCGCGCCGACCGCTTTGCCGAGCTGTGCCTCGCTGCCGACGACGCCCAAAATATCATCCTGCAACTGAAAAGCCGTGCCACATTTGCTACAAAATGTCGCAATTTCGGCCACGAGCGGTGAATCGGCGTTTTGCAGACCGATTGTCGCGCCCGCTTCGCCCGCGAACTCGTAGAGCGCACCCGTCTTCTTCCAGAGCATATCGACAACCAGCGGTTCGGACAGTGACACGATCTCCCGCTTGGCGAACTGAATATCGAGCGTTTCGCCTTCAACGAGCATGAGTTGTACGCGCGTCGCCAGCGTATCGAC
>JBBRMW010000032.1:0-31255 GCA_038230635.1 Aggregatilineales bacterium
CCAACTGTCGAACAGAATCGTCTTCGCTTGCAGACTTTTATCGCTTTTGGCATTCAGTAGCATTTCACGGAAATGCGCGTTCTTGCTCTTACCATCCTGCTCCGGCGCATAAATCCGGTAGTCAATCGGGTAAAACACCGCCCCATCGCTATACACCAAATGAACGACCCCAATGCCACGCACTAGCCCATGTTCCGCCCCGCTGTATTGCCGCTTGACCAGTTCAATCTGGCGCGAATATTGCTTGTTCTGGACACTATCGTCCACCAACAAATAGGCCGTCGGGCTATCTTTCAGCAACGGCTTGACCCGTTCCCACAAGCTGCGCGGCGTCAATTGGTCTCGTTGCAGATAGTCGCTGACCGCATCGTGGCTTACACCGTCTAAATGCTCGGCTAAATTCGAGCAGGTGTAGTTATCAGATGTACTGATGAGATATTCGATATACTCGCGTCGATTTATCATTGCGCTAGATTAACTGCTTTTTAGCGCAAGCGAAAGTCCTGTTACTATGTCTTTTCCTTACCTTCACGCCTATGACCACGCAGGGTCGCCCGACGGGACGAAGCTTCTTTATGTCTCAGCCCCGCGTTCATGAATAAAAACTCATGATCGGCCAATTTGATCGACAAAACCCGACCGCCCAGTTCCGGTACGGCCACCACACTGATCAGATCATTGGCGAGTCGCCATGCCGACCAGCCGTGAAACGCGATCGGTTCAAGCGTGACCGTGCCTATCACGCGGGTTGCCCGGCATACGATAGCAGCAGATCGATCTCATCCTGACGGTAAAGCGTGCCGTCCGGGTAGAGCACCCCCTGAAATACGATCTCGTCGGTCGCGTGCGGGGCGTGCGGCCACTGGTAACGGGTCTGATTGACGCCGATCATTAGCTCCCAGAAATACCAGCCGATCTGGTTTTTGTGGAGCAACGGCAGCATTTCGGCCAGTTCGCCGTGATTGGGACGTCCGAGAATTTCGGTAGCGGCGATCGGTTTACCGAACGACTGCGCACCTTCGATGATTCGCTGCGCTTCGTCGGGTTCGCGGCTCGGGCTGAAATACGGGTGAATGTTGGTCACATCCGACAGCAGCGCCCCATAATAGCACGCCGTGAGCGGCTGATCGGGGTTGATCGCGCGCCCAAGCGAACACATCGCGCACCAATGCCACGCTGTACACACGTACTTGCGCCTCGTTGTACAAATCCCAGGCGATGATCCGCGTATCGTGCTTGAACGTACCGATCAGATCATCACAATAACGTTGTAACTGCGGGCGATATGCCGTCGTCATACGCGAACGACCCGGTGAGCTTTGCCATAAGCCGTTATGTTCGTTGGGCAGGGACATTGCTTGTGGACCCAGTGATGGCTCCGGGCGGAAACAATCATCGAACAACACGGGCATCACACTCAGGCCATGTCGCCCCGCGCAGGCCAGAAACGCATCGAAACGCGCAATCAACCCTTTGGGATCATGTTCATAGACGAGATATTGGAGGAATACACGATCGTGATAAAAAGGGCTTTCAGCTACTTCTCAGACGCTGGGTCGTTGAACGCACCTTTGCTTGGCTCGGTCGTTACCGCCGTTTAAGCAAGGATTATGAGCTTTATCCAGAAACCAGCGAAACCATGATTTATCTGGCGATGTCCCTGCTCATGGTCAGACGAATTGCCCGACCCTGACCTTTCAAAACAGGTTCTTAATTTTGTGAACAGCATCGATTTATCGATTCACTATAGTTCGATCAACGCCGGTCGCGTCATTGCGGAGTTCGGGCCGCCATGTCTGATCACGCCGATCGAGGGCAGCGTGCCGCACTATGGGGAGATCGACATGACGTATCCGGCGTGGCCTTTTATTTTGCCAGCCGTGATTGGGCGGTTTCGCCCGGCTCCCCGCTCCTGGTGATGAGTTTGTCGAGCAATGGCGAAAATGGCTGCGCGCCGATTGCACAATCTACGCTCATGGCTCACTACCAATGGCGCGGCTTTCGGAGCTATCCCATCGGCCATTGATGCTGAAACATCGCGCCACGACCGTTATGTTCAACGTGCCGACATGGTGAACAAGGATTGCCGTTCCGCCAGCATTCGGCGCGTGGCCGTCATCGCCTCAGCCACATTTTTGCCGCTGATGTTATGGATCAACTGTGGCAGATCGCCCCCACTGAGCAATGCGTCCCAATCGTTGTAACTCATTGTCGCCAGATGCGTATCGATGGCATCGTTGTCATCAGACTGGATCATTTTGCCGACCGAGTCGCGAATGGCGCGCGCGCTGATGATCGAGATATTTGACCCCTCAGCCTCACTGATTGATGCGGTAACGATGGTCACGATCGTTTGCGCTTGAATCTGACGACGCGCTTGACTGTGAACTTGCTGATCGCGGCTCAGCCAACGCCGGAAACCTTCAGGTGTGACCCAAACCAGAAGTTGCAGAATTGAGGTTGCGGCGGCAAATACGATGGCTGATTGAGTAACGATCGGCGGCATTTGCGGCGCGGGATAGCTGGTCGCCAGGAGCGCCTGAATACCACTGAGCATGCCGAAAACGGTGTAAGCGATCATCAACCTGTAGCGCGCCTTGATCCAATCTTCGACCCCGGAATCGGCCATAATCCGCTGCCGCGCCCGCCAGGCGGCGACGAGGTGCCACGTCCAGTTCACAATAGTCGCAACGGTAGTGACCAAAGCAGCGAAATAATTATCTGAGGCCGCCAGTCCATATACCACGCCGATCAGATCGGCCACAAACAGACCCACGAGCCAATAGTCCCAATTTTTGTGCTGGGGATAGAACGTGCTGCGCACAAACAGTGCCAAACAAAATTGTCCAAAACCCCCACCGAGCGTAAAAATCGGGGCGTTGCTCAGCGGCGTCGGCGGTGTGGAATTGGCAAACAAAACATAGATGCTGCTTAGCCCAAAGAACGCCGCCAGCCAATAGAGATTAGCAAGGTTGTTTCGCCGCGCCGTCAGCGCGACCTGCGTAAAAATAACGAAACGAACCACGCCCAAAATAACGAGTAAGACCAGAACTGTGTTCATGATGAGTTTATGTCCTGTCGATAGAGCAAAACGACGCGACGTATCGAAAAATCGATCGATTAACCTCGGAGCGAAAATGCTCCTTCAGATTGATATTTCAACTTATTGTCACCACTAATTCTACTCCTGATTTCGGACAATAAATATCAATCTTGATACAAATTGGCGGCCTGCCACATCCGTCCCTTTGGCAAAACCTACCTCTCATAGGCATCGGCTGAGACCTTTTTTTGGGCTATAATTGCTCACCAAAAAGGACATAAATCGATGACCACCCAGCCTACCAACCCGTCCACCACCACCGAACCCTGCGAACCCGAATTGCGAATCGCGCCCAGCCGCTCGATCCGCCTCCGTACCGAGATTCCGGGGCCGCGCAGTCGTGAAATCCTGGCGCGTCGGGAGGCCGCCGTCGGCACGGGTTTGAGCCGCTCGACGCCCGTCGTGGCCGCCAAAGCACACGGCGCACTGGTGACCGATGTGGACGACAATGTGTTCATCGATTTCGCGGGCGGCATCGGTGTGCTAATCGCAGGGCACACGCCAGAATCAGTGGTCACGGTACTCCAAAAGCAAACCGAAAATCTTTTGCATCTGTGCGAAGTCGTGGGCACGACGGAACTCTATGTGGCCGTCTGCGAGCGATTGAACGCGCTTGTTCCCGGCGATTATCCCAAAAAGTCGATTCTCTCGAATACGGGCGCGGAAGCCGTTGAGAATGCGGTACGCGCCGCGCGTGCCTTCACCAAACGTCCGGGCGTGATCTGCTTCGAGGGCGCGTTTCATGGTCGCTCACTGCTCACCATGACGCTGACGAGCAAATATGACGCCTACAAGCATGGTTTTGGCCCGTTTGCACCGGATATTTATCGGCTGCCCTTCCCTGATCTGTACCATCGGCCCGAAGAACTGAGCGCGGATCGCTTCATCGACGGCATGATCGCCGCCTTCGATCACGCGCTCGTCGCCCAGGTCGAGCCATCGGCGGTCGCTGCCGTGATCATCGAACCTGTGCAGGGCGAAGGTGGCTTTGTGCCGACGCCGCCGCGCTTTATGCAGCACATCGCCAAGCGCTGCAAAGAACATGGTATCGTCCTGATCATCGACGAAGTGCAAACGGGCTTCGGTCGGACAGGCACGTTGTTTGCGATCGAGCAGTTCGATGTAACACCCGATATTCTGGTCAGTGCCAAATCGATCGCCGCCGGGCTGCCTCTCAGCGCGATCACCGGGCGCGGCGATATGATCGATGCGGTCCATGTGGGCGGTTTCGGCGGCACGTATGGCGGCAATCCACTGGCCTGCGCCGCTGCGCTGGAAACGATCGATCTGATCGTCGGGCAAAACCTGTCGCGGCGTGCGGAGCAAATCGGCGAGCTGATCCGTGAGCGGATGCTCGAATGGCAGGCCGAACTGCCCAAGATCGGTGATATTCGCGGCATGGGTGCGATGCTGGCGATGGAACTGGTCGATGATCCAATCGGCAAACACCCGGCGAAAGATGCCGCTTCGCGGGTGATCAGCGAGGCTGCCAAGCGCGGCCTGATTTTGATCAAGGCGGGCTTGTACAGCAACTGCATCCGGCTGCTGATGCCGCTCATGATCCCCGAAGAACAGCTTCACGAAGGGCTGGACGTGTTGGGCGAGGTGTTGCACATCGCGCTGGCCTAAATAGACCGAGCATCCAGTCGTCATGGCATTGGTGGGACACGGCCAGCCGCGTCCACCATACCCACCTTATTTTTTGAAATCGCTTACATTGATTGGTGATCCCAAGAGCGAAACATATTACTGTTTCAGTTTTATAAACGCATTGATCCGTATTGTTTATCAATAAGGTCGAACTACCCAACTCGAGGTCAAAAAGAGGGGAAAAGACGAGCGGCGGGTCAGAATTTAAGGCCATGCCCAGCTTGGTGCTCAACCCCCTGACTTGCCATTTGCCCGCTGTTTTTGTGCAACTCTCTAACGCGCACTCGGCGCAGTACGCTACAATTGGCCCATAATCCCTGTCCGTGATGATTAACAGGAATTGACACATTTTATGCGCGATGCCACCCTGGACATGCCCGTTTCCGATCCGGCGGCCACCAACCCCGTCAGTGCGACGCTGAGCGGCGACGTGCGCTGGTTGGGTAGTTTGCTCGGCGATACCATTGTCGAACAGCATGGTGCGGACGCGCTCGCACTGGTTGAACGCATCCGCGCACTGGCGAAAGCCCGCCGCCGCGACGATCCGCAGGCCGATGCCGCGCTCGAAGCGGCCATCGAGTCGCTCGATCTCGATCAGCAGCGCATTTTGATTAAAGCGTTCAGCAACTATTTTCAGTTGATCAACATCGCCGAAGATCAGCAGCGCATCCGTGTGTTGGAAAGCCGCGAACGCGCTGGCCTCGTCGAAGAATCGATCCCGGCGGCGGTCGCGGCTTTGCGCGCGCGCGGCCTTTCAGCGGAAGCGGTGCGTGATCTGCTGCGAAGTTTGTTCGTGCGGCTAGTGCTGACAGCACATCCATCCGAGGCCAAGCGCAAAGAAATCCTGGTCAAACTGCGTCGGATCGCTGACGTGCTGACTCGTCGTGATCGGGAGGCGCTCCTGCCCCGCGAACGTGCCGCGCTCGAAGCCACCCTCCACGAGGAGATCGAGGAACTCTGGCAGACCCGCCCGACTCGGCCAGCGCGCGCCACCGTGAGCGATGAGGTCGATTTTGGCCTGTATTTCATGTCCGGTGTGATCATGGATTTGGTCGTCGATATTCAAGACGAATTGCGCGATGCCCTGGACGCCTATTATCCCGATGCCGATTGGCATGATCTGCCTGCCGTGTTGGGCTATGCCTCATGGATCGGCGGCGACCGCGACGGCAATCCAAACGTCACTGCCGACGTGACGCTCGAAACACTTGCCACCCAGCGCGCCATCGCCCAGACGGTATACGCCGCCGAACTGCGCCGCCTGCGCGATCACATGACGCAATCGAGCGATGAGACGGGTGTTCCCGTGCCGCTGCCTCCGCCGCCCGAAGAAGATGCGCGTTTCCCTGCCGAGCCGTACCGCCAAAAGCTGACCGAAATTCTGCGCAAGCTGGAAAAAGGCAGTTATGTGGATGGCGATGCGCTGCTCACCGATCTCCAATTGATCGATTGGGGACTGCGCGAGCATAACAGCGTTCATGCCGCCAACGGTGAATTTCGGCGGCTGCTCTCGAAAGTAAGCGCATTTGGTCTGCACCTTGTCCCGCTCGACATCCGCGAAGATGCACAGCGTCATGTGACGGCGCTCGCGGAATTGTTCGCAGCCTATGGCGTGACCGCCGATTATGCCAAGCTGCCCGAAGCTGAACGCCAAAAGTTGCTGACGGCGGAGATCGCCAATCCGCGCCCGCTGTTTCCTGTCGATCCGAAATTCGGCGCTGTCACCAACGAGGTAATTGCCACTTGGCGCATGATCGCCAAAGCGCACGCCCGCTATGGCAAAGCCGTGATCAACTCGGTGATCGCCAGCATGAGCCAAGCGCCCAGTGACACGCTCACGATGCTGCTGTTTGCGCACGAAGTCGGCGTCGCGGGCGATGTCGATTTAGTACCGCTGTTCGAGACAATCGACGATCTGGAGCGCGCGCCCCAAACTTTGACCGTCTTGTTTGCGAACGCGGCCTTTCGCGCGCATTTGGCCGCACGCAGTGATCGCCAGCAAGTCATGATCGGCTATTCCGACAGCAACAAGGACGGCGGCTATCTGGCCTCCAATTGGGGTTTGTACAAGGCACAGCGCCAACTATCCGAAATCTGCAAGGCACAGGGCATCACACTCGAACTGTTTCACGGGCGCGGCGGCAGCATCGGACGTGGCGGTGGTCCTGCCAACCGTGCGATCCTTTCGCAGCCACCTGCCTCGATTCACGGACGCATCAAAATGACCGAACAGGGTGAGGTGATCGCCTATCGCTACAGCAATGTCGCCATCGCGCGTCGCCACCTGCATCAGGTGCTCAATGCGATGATCGTGGCACTTGGCGCGCCGCCAGAGACCGAAGTCCGCCCGGAGTGGCCCGCTGCCATCGAAAAGCTGGCCGAGATGGGCCGGGTGACGTATCGTGGCTTCGTCTATGAAACGCCCGGTTTCCTCGAATATTGGGAGCAGGCCACGCCGATCGAAGAACTCGGCCTGCTTCAGATCAGCTCGCGTCCAGCCAAACGGCGGCAGGGCGGATTTGGCGGTTTGCGCGCGATTCCCTGGGTCTTTTCGTGGATTCAGAGTCGGGCGATCATTCCCAGTTGGTACGGGGTTGGGACGGCTTTCGAGACCTTCGCCGCGACGTCCGATGGCTTCGCGCTGCTGACCGAGATGTACGGCTCATGGCCGTTCTTTCGGACGCTCATCGAAAACGTGCAGCTTGATATTGCCAAAGCCGATATGGGCATCGCCGAACATTATGCCTCGCTGGTCACAGACACAGCCATCCGCACGCGCATCTTCAGCGAAATGCGAGCCGAACACGAGCGGGCCCGCCAAATGGTATGTCGCATCACCGGGCAAACCGAACTGCTCGAAAAATCGCCCGTCATGCAGCGTTCGATCGAACGGCGCAACCCCTATATCGATCCGTTGAACTTCATTCAGGTGGCGTTATTACGCAAGCTGCGCAGCTTGCCCACCGATTCGCCAGATCGCGCACCGACGTTGGCCGCCGCCCTGGCGACGATCAACGGCATCGCGGCGGGCATGAAAACGACGGGCTAAATGTCGCCGCCGACACACCTTTTTGCGCTCGAATCCGTAGTAGAATAAATGCGTTTCTGATTCAGGTCGAATGAGCTTCGGCAAAGGGGACAAAATTATGGAACACAATATGACGACAACCGCCTTCGCGTTGGATAATTTCCATGTTACCAAATCGCTGGGGATTGTGCGTGGCATCACGGTGCGCTCACGTTCGCTGATCGGCACGATGGGCGGCTCGCTACAAACTCTGTTTGGCGGCAATATCACTATTTTCACGGAGCTTTGCGAAAAAACGCGCGAGGAAGCCTTCGATCTGATGCTCGGCCACGCACAAGAACTCGGTGCAAACGCGGTAATCGGGGTGCGCTATGATGCCACCGAATTGATGCAGGGTGTCACTGAAGTTTTATGCTACGGTACGGCGGTCGTCGTTCAACCCGGCTAATCCTCAAGATGGGCGACCACGTAGGGTTCGCCCCTACCCCAGACGGTCTTGAGTAGGGGCAAACCCTGTGTGGTCGCCCGTGTCTCATGAGTTTTGTAAGATTTGCCCCTCCCCCCTCATCTAAACGTTTAGGCGTTCACGTAAAGACGGTTGGTGCCCACGATTTGATCGGTGTTCGGTGCTGAGACAGCTCTGATATGTCTCTGGCTTGAAAACGCCTGAATATACAGGTATAATAGCTTCATAGCACGATCCGCCAGCTATCTCCGCTCCAAAGTCCCGCATTTTCCGGCGTTGCTCATACATCCGAGCAGCCCACTTTGTGCGTACAGCCGATCACGGTGTGGTGCTATGTCTCTTGTCTCTTCGGAGACGCCAAATCTACAGAAGGTGGTTGCAAGTCATGAGTGTCGAAAAAACTGAGCGTGAGAAGAAGTTGGAAGCCGAGTTTCTGGAATTACTGGAAGGCTCATTCGACTACACCCCACCGGAACGTGGCGAGATTCGCAATGCCGTGCTCCTGCAAATTGATCCGCGCGGTGACATCATCGTGGATTTGGGCGCAAAGCAGGATGGGATTGTTCCCGCGCAAGACATCGATCGGCTCGACCCAGAGTTCCGCGCTAAGCTGGCAATAGGCGAGTCCGTGCCCGTCTATGTCATGAATCCGCGTGACAACGACGGCAACTTGATCGTCTCGATCAATCAGGGACTCCAGCAATATGACTGGGAAGCAGCCCGCGCGCTGCTCACCAGCGAAGAAGTCGTTGAAGTCACGGTCACCGGGCACAATCGCGGTGGCGTATTGGTGCGCTGGAAGCGTCTGGAAGGGTTCATCCCCACCTCGCATCTGGTTACAGTCGGCACCGGTGGTAACGATCGCCGCGACTCGCTGAATACGTTGAGCAATCGCGTATTGGGTGTCAAGGTCATCGAAGTCGATCAGGAACGCCGCCGCCTGATCTTCAGCGAGCGCGAGGCCCAGAAAGAATGGCGTCAGCAGCAGAAGGCACGCCTGCTCAGCGAACTGATGGAAGGCGATGTCGTGACTGGTATGGTCACGGGCCTGCGCGACTTTGGTGCGTTTGTCAACCTCGGTGGCGCGGACGGTTTGATCCACGTTAGCGAACTGGCTTGGCATCGCGTCGATCATCCACGTGATGTGTTCAAAATTGGCGACGAGATCGAAGTGTACGTGTTGAGCCTGGATCGGGAAACCAATCGTATCGCGCTCAGCCGTAAACGTTTGCTGCCGGATCCCTGGTCAGATGCGATGAATCGCTACCATGAAGGCCAGCAGGTCGAAGGCACCGTGACCAACGTGGTCGATTTCGGCGCATTCATTGCGCTGGATGATGGCCTCGAAGGGTTGCTGCACCTGAGTGAGATGGGGGATGGCACGCTCAAAGAGCCGTACAGCTATCTCAAGAAGGGCGATCGGCTGGGCTTGCGCATCAGCCGCCTCGAACCCGATAAGCGGCGCGTTGGCTTTACCCAGCGTGGCGACGCGGGCGTGGCGATCGACCCGGAGACGGGGCTACCCGCCGAGTCGCGTCCAAACGTGTACGACATCCTCGATATGGATAACCCAACTGTGAGTGTTCCCGCCACCAAATCCGTCTCGGCGGAAACCCCGGCAGAAACCTCGGCTGAGTTGCCAGCGGATGCGGATGCGGATACCGAGCCACCCGCCGCCGTCAGCGAATAAAA
Source organism: Aggregatilineales bacterium (assembly GCA_038230635.1). Taxonomy (GTDB): domain Bacteria; phylum Chloroflexota; class Anaerolineae; order Aggregatilineales; family UBA2796; genus JBBRMW01. The sequence continues at coordinate 9,940 of JBBRMW010000032.1, forward strand.
AAAACGCAGCAGTAGAAACGCACCGGACGCGGCAGCCCGTCATCTCTCTGTCACAGGCGGTTTTGTGATAGGGACGGCGGCCTGCCGCGTTCGCTTTTTACACCAATCATGGATACCCAGCGCCAAATGGCAGCTATAATAGCTGCCATGCGCAATCCTGAATCAAGGCGGTTAGGCGTGTCCGATTTTCACCATCCCGAACGATTTCTAGGACTCGATGATGAGAGCAGCGGAGCGGATCACAGCGCGGTCTGGGTGCTGCCCCTCCCCTTGGAGATGACCACCAGCTATATCGGTGGCACCAAACTCGGCCCAGCGGCCCTGATCGAGGCTTCCAACCAAGTCGAGTTGTATGATTACGAGTTCGATTGCGAAGCCGCGCCGATCTATGGCATTCATACGTTGCCGACGCTGCACCCTCCGCTCGAATCGCCACAGGCCGCCGTCGAGTCGATCACGAAAGCGGTGGCGGGCTTGCCGATCGGTGATCGGCTGCTGGTCACGTTGGGCGGCGAGCATACCATGACGGTGGGTACGGTGGCCGCGATTGCGCCGTTGCATCCCGATTTGATCGTTGTGCAAATCGACGCGCACAGTGATCTGCGTGATAGCTACGAGGGGACAACCTTCAGCCATGCCTGCACCGCGCGTCGGATTCTGCCACACGCGCCCGTGATCCAATTTGGGATTCGCTCGTCCTGTGAAGAAGAACTCCAGTTTGCGCGCACGACTGATCGAGTCACGATGGTGCGTGCCGATCATATGTATGCCGATTCGGAACGTCGCTATTTGCAAAGGGCGCGCGAAGCGGTGGCAGGCCATCCGATCTACCTGACGATCGACGTGGATGGACTCGATCCGTCGGTCATTCGCGCCACTGGCACGCCGGAGCCGGGTGGGATCGGTTGGTACGACTGTCTGGCGCTGATCCGAGCCGTGGCCGAAAGTGGCCGCATCGTGGCCCTCGACTGTGTAGAGTTGGCGCCGACGCCCGGTGAGCACGCTTCGGCATTTGCGGCGGCGCGGCTCGTCTACAAGGCGATCAACTACACGATGCACGCGCGCGGGGTCATCTAGGTGAGGGCGCAGTTTACGGCGCGACGCGGCCAAATGATAAACGAACGACTGGGTGACGTTCGCCCTCATAATGAGGCTGACCACATTCTCGGTATTTCAGTGCGAACGTGGTTCATCGCGGCATTATTCATCGTTGTGTTTTTTGCCGTTCGAATTGCTATACCGACCTGGAATACAACGGACTACGATAACTATACGGGCGCTTTGCGCACCTTTCTCAATGGTGGCAGTCCGTATCAATTTGATTATTACTATTTGCCACCTTGGGCCGCTTTCATCTTGGCACCCATTGCCCAGCAGCCACTCGCTACTTGGTTGGCGTTATATGTTGCGATTTTTGTCGCCGCAATGATCGATCTAGGGGAGCTATCGGCGCTGCTGCTCATTTTGACGCCCACTTTTTTTGCGCTGATCTTTTCATCGAACCCAGAATGGCTATTTGTCGGAACGGGGTTATGGCTGATCTATCGTTTGCCACGCGGCTGGGGACGTGGTTTGGCTTGGCTGCTGCTGACATGTAAACCGCAAACGACCGTATTATTTCTCCTGTTCGACGGTATCGATGCTCTCCGTCAGCGTGATTGGAAAGCAATTGGATTAGCAGCGTTCGTTTCGATAGGTACCACTGCGCTATACCCTGATTTTTTATTTCGACTGTCACGTCCGGTGCTCTTGTGGTCGATGGGCTTGTATGTTAATTATGGTTTGGTCGCCGCCATCGCAGCGACAATTGGAATACTCTTATTGCGGAGACGATCCCGCTTGCCTGATTTGAAGACACTCGGATTGTTGTTGATGCCGATCTGGGCGCCCGACCTAGTGGAATATAGCTATTTAGGCGTGGTTTTTACCATGCGTAAGGCCGGCTGGATTCGCAACTCGTTCTACATCATTGGTTGTTTGGTATTGGCGTATCGATTCTGGCGCGATTTTCATATTGCTGAACCCATAGGTGCGCTGGGCATGGTACTGCTGGCAGCACTGCTCGCACCCATTTATTTGAAGCGCGTGCGACACATCACGGGTGATCAGCTTCATGTACGTAAACGGGCTAAGACGACGTGAAGCTCAATATCGTGAAACACTTGACATATTGATGAGTATCGATATAATGATGCGTATGGATGTTGACTCGGTGATGTTTGCTAAAACGATGGCCGACGAAACGCGCCAGGATATGCTCAAATATCTGTGCTGCGTTTGGTTGAGTGTCAATGAACTGGTCGAGCAGTTAGGCGGCAAGATCGGCCAACCGACGGTCAGTCACCACTTGAAAAAGCTCGAAGAAGCACAGTTGGTGATCGTCCGGCAGGAAGGCCGACAGCGGTTCTATACGCTCAATCAAACGCACTTCACGGCGTGCTGCGGCAAATTGATGGGCACGTTTGCGCCCGACTATGGCGCGAGCTTCGTTCCGATCAACACCATTCGCTAGATGGTCGGTGGGTGTGACCGTCACTTTTTTTGCCAAAATCCATCGATGTGCGTCAATATGTTTCAAGGAGGAACGATGTTCACCAAGTTTGCTCAGGAGATCGAAGTTTTGAAGGACGCGCCCGTGGGCTGCTGCGAAGGCGACTGCGGCCCCGATTGTCCGTGCGATGACGAGGGGAGTTGCTGTGACGGCGGGGGCTGCTGCTGACTGACTGATGGATCGCGCACTTAAGTTTGCCACCCAACGGCACTAGAAGCGCGTAGAACATGCCAAGACCGCCTAACGCAGTGTGATTCATAGACGTGAAGCTAAAGGAAAGGGTGTATCCGAAGGCTACTGGGGCTGAAGTCTCTGGCGTTACGTGATACCCCTCAATTCCCTCGCTTCACGCCCATGCTACGCCTCCGCCGCAGGTAGAGCGGCGGGGGTGAGCGCTTTGCTGGCTTTTTCAGGCCAGCGTCTTCACGTAATAATCGATTTTGAGCGCTTCGCCCGTCGCGTAATCCAGACCCTCGTTCCAGGGACGGATCGCGCCCGGCGTGAACACCTTGTCGCGGAAAAAGTCGCCCGCCGCCGCTTTGCCGACCAGTCCACCCGCGTTCACATCTAGCCAGTGCCGCCACTGCGCAGCCATCATATAGCCGATCAAATAGTTCTGATAGTAGGCGGGCGCGAGTGCGATATGATTTTTGGTCGCCCAATCGGGCATGGCGCGTCCCTCCGGGCGGGTCACGAACTGGAACTTTTGCACCAAATCCCACCACAGCGCGTTCAGATCGCGTTCCGGGTCTTCGTACAGCGCGCGCTCGAAGTTGACGACGACCATCACCCAGCGCGTGAAGATCAGACGGCCCAGCACGTCGCGCTGATGGGCGGCACTCGCCAAACTATCGGCCTGGGTCGGTGAGAGGCCGCGCACGCTGATCAGCCACTCGCGGTCGAGCGGCATACCGCCCATTAATTCGGCCATCGCCTCGGTACTCAGGATATGCGCTGGTGTGCGCAGCAGCCAGGGCACCGTCGAGGGGATGTATTTGTCATAGACGCCATGTCCCAGTTCATGCAGCAGCGTATCCATCCAACGCTCGCTCGGACGCAGATTGTTGAGCGTGCGGACGTCGCCTTCGCGGTCGATATGGATGCAAAAAGCGTGTTGATCTTTGTTCGGGCGCTCGTACAAATCACTGCGCGCCAAAATATCACGGACATCCATGCCCAGTCCGTCATACGTTTTGATCGCCAAGTCTTCCAGCTTTTGATTGGCAAATAGTGCGTCGAAATCGGTATTGCCGACCTTCGGTGCGCGCTGGAAAAACAGATCGCTGTAGTGCCAGGGGCGCAGTTCGGCGACCGGGACTTTGAAGCGCGCGCTCAGTTCGGCATCAAGCGCCGCTTTCGCCGCCCGGAATGGTGCATCGGTTTGCGTTTTGAGCTTGTCGAGCATCTCATACAGCCAATCGGGATCGATCTCGCTGAGCGTCAGGCTCATCCGGTGATAGTTCGGGTAGCCCATTTTGTGCGCCGTTTTGTTGCGCAGCCGCGCCAGTTCGCGCACGGAGTCGGCGACCTTTGGGCCGAGCTGCTTATGCGCTTCCCAGGCTTCGCGGCGAACTTCGCCGTCGCGCTCCCGATCTAGGATGTCGTCGATCTCGTTGTTCGTCAACTTTTTGCCGTTCACCTCGGCACGAAATATATAGTAGACTTCTTCCAACTGCTTGATCAACGTGCTGATCTGATCGATCAAAGCGGGATCATTCTGTCCTTGCGCGAACTCGAAATGCAAAACCCGTACTTGGCGCGCCAGCAGCGGATCGGCGGCGGCGTCATTGGCTTTGTCCCAATCACGGTAGCGCGCATATTCGACCGGATCGGCCTCGAAGCGCATCAACGCCGTGCGCGTATCGGCGGCGGCGCTCAGGTTGGCGGGCGTACTTTCGGCGGCGGCTTCCCAGGCGGCCATCGCCGAGGCGATATACAACTGGCGCAGCCGGGCGACCGTTGTCTGAACGGCACTCGAAATCTCGGATAGGGTGGCGGGCATCGCTTATTTTTCCTCGTTTGGAACATCCCATGAATTAGATTGATATTAGCGCGTATCGAGCGCCGCGCGCTATACTTGGTGGCAGCAAGTGATTCGTGCAAAAAAGTTCACAGGGAGATCAAACCGTGTCAAACCGTCCTCATCTGTCGGAATGGGAAAGCACCTGGGCATTCGTCGCTGGCGGTGGCATCATCCTGATGATCCTGGCGCTTGGTTTGAACGCGATGCGTGGGGGCGATACCAGCGGTACGATCGGTCTCATTATGCTTTTGGGGCTGATTCTGTTGGTGAGCGGCACGGGCGGTTGGCTCGTGCAGTATCAACCCTGGAAGAAATTCGACGATCTGACCACGCCGCTGTATACCGGCCACGAGGGTCACGATCATGCTGCGGATGCCGCCCATGCCGAGCCGCACGTCGAAGCGCACGACGCGCCTCATGCGACCATTATTTATAACCCGCTTCATGATGAACCTGTCTATGAGCCGCCGCTTGCGCCACCCGTCATCATGGACCCGATGAGCACTTTTCCGCCAGAAACATCCACACCGCTTCATGAACCGGGGCTGCCGCCGGGCGTCATCATCGATCCAATGAGTGCTTTTCCGCCCGATACGTTGCCCGAACCGATTCCCGCACCGCCCCCAGCGGCGGCATCGACACCTGCGCCTGACGATCTAAAAATCATCAGTGGGATCGGGCCCAAGATCGTTGCCGCACTCAACACTGCGGGCGTATTTACCTTCGCCGATTTGATCGCGCGAACTCCCGAAGACCTGGAAGGGATCGTGCGGACGGCGCAAGTGCGAATGATTGGTCATGCGTCAACCTGGGTTGAACAGGCAAAACAATTGGAAGCCGCAAAGGCTAAATAATCTTTATGCAGATCGCGGTCGCGCCCAACGCTTTCCGGGGCAGCCTCACTGCGTTTCAGGCTGCCGTTTGTATCACCGAAGGGTTACAGCGATCCCGGCTGGCCTGCGATGTGCTGACGATGCCGCTGGCCGATGGTGGCGATAGCACGCTCGATGTCATGCTGCTCGGCATGGGCGGCGAGCGTTTATCGCTCATGGTGAGCGGCCCAAACGGTGCGCCCATCCACGCCAATTTGGGCCTGATGGCAGATGGCATGACCGCCGTTGTCGAACTGGCGCAAGCCGCCGGGGTTGAACGCTTGCCGATCGCCGAACGCGATGCCCTGCGCGCCACCACTCGCGGCGTCGGCGAATTGATCGATGCCGCTTTAACGCGCGGTTTCCGGCGGATCATCGTGGGTTTAGGCGGTAGTGCGACCACCGATGGCGGCGCGGGCTGTATCCAGGCGCTCGGTGGCGAACTGCTCGACTCAGCCGGGAATCCGATCCCGCCCGGCGGCCTCGGATTGGCACAATTGACGCGGATCAACGTTGATCGGCTGCGGGCGCGCGTGGCCGATGCGGAATTTGTGGCGCTGTGCGATGTCGAAAACCCGCTGACGGGCGATCAAGGGGCAGCACGTATTTTTGCTCCGCAAAAGGGCGCGGATGCGGCGGCGGTCGAGACCCTAGAATCTTGCCTGAGTCATTTTGCCGATGTGGTGCGCCGCGATCTAGGCATCAACCTCGAATCGATTGTGGGCGGTGGCGCGGCAGGCGGCGCGGGCGCGGGATTGGCGGGTCTGTTGGGAGCGACGATCGCACCCGGCGCACGCACTTTGATCTCGCTGCTCGGCTATGATCAGCAGTTGGAAAGCGTCGAACTCGTGATCACAGGCGAAGGCAAGCTGGACGCGCAAACGGCGAGCGGCAAAGGCGTCCGCGCTATCAGCGATTTGGCGCTGTCTCGGCAGATTCCGGTAATCGCGCTGGTCGGAACGCTCGATTCAACACCCGACGATCTGCGCCAGATGGGAATCGATGCGGCTTGGAGCATTTTGCGTGAACCCTGCAGCACCGCCGACGCACTCGCCCACGCGGGAGAATGGTTGACGCTGGCCGCCCTCGAATTGGGCAACACATTGGCGCTCACGAAGTCAAAGTAACCCGCCGAATCTCACAGCGGCAGCGTCACGCGAAAGGTGCTGCCGCGACCCTCGTCACTTTCAAACTGGATCGTACCCCCGTGCGCTTCAACCGTCGCCTTCACCAGACTTAAGCCGAGTCCCGTGCCCGCCAATTTCGCGGTTGTGGGTGACGGCACGCGGTAAAATGCCGTGAACAACTTCGCATGGGCGGCTTTTGGGATGCCATAGCCCGTATCGCTGACGGCCACCATCGCGTTTTGTTCGCGCATCGAGAGCGAAACGGTGATGCTGCCACCATCGGGTGTATAGCGCGTCGCGTTATTCAGTAAGTTGCCGAATGCCTCGCGCAGTTGCACCGGATCAGCGTTTAGCATGATCAGATCGATGGTGTGTTCAAAGCGCAAAATCTGCGCATGAGACTCTGCGCCCGCTCGATATTCGCCCACCACTTGTTCGATCAGCGCGCCCAACTCGAACGATTCCCGATCGAGCCGTCCCGCTTTCAGCCGTTCGATGTTGAGCAGATCGCTGATGATGGCGAGCATCCGCTGTGCCGCTTCATCGATCAACTGCACGTAATAACGCTGATCGGCGGCCAACGCCGTGGCGGATTTATCGGTCAGCAGCACATCCGTGAAACCTGTAATAATCCCCAACGGATTGCGCAGATCGTGCGAGGCCATACGCACCATCTGTGTCTTGAGCGCATCGAATTCCTTGAGCAGCGAGACATCGTTCAAGCCGATTACCCAACCCGTCTGTGCGCGTTGTAGCGGCGCTGTGCGCATCAGGAACGACTGTGCACCGATCGCCACATCGCGCTGGCTCTCGCCTGTGCTAAGCGCCTTGAGCATCCCCTCGATCAGGTCAGCCTCGACGCCCGCGCTCGATAAGATGGCACGGAGTGATTGGGCATCGGACGACTCCAACCGGAACAGCGCGCGCGCCGCCTCGTTCGTGCGGATCAGGCGATGGGCGGCGTCGAGCACCAGAATCGGATCGGGTGTGCTGATCAGGATCGCTTCGAGGAGGTCGGTTTGCTGGACTTGCCGCGTATACAACCGCGAGTTTTCCAGTGCCGGGGCGACTTGATCGGCCAGCATCCGAAAGAGTGTGACCTGCTGCGGATCGAAGCGATGCGCGCTCGGCTGCAATGCCGCCACCACGCCGATCGGCTTGCCCGGTGCATTCCGGTGCAGTGACAGCGGCGCAAACAAGCGATCCCGTTCGATCAGCAGTTCGCGCGACTCGAAAGCCGCATTCGCCTTCGTGTCGGCGATCAGCGACGGATTATAGACGGCCAGCAAGCGCCGCTGATCGTCGTCCCACAGCCAGATCGACGCGCTGGCACAGCCCAGCAGCCGCTGCACATCGGTCGCCACGTTGTCGAGCGTATCGATCAGGATTAAGCGCTGCTCGCTGAGTTGGGTGGCCGTCGCCAACAGCGTTTGCACCATTTGGCGATAACGCGCTTCCCGGATGATACTGATGATGAGCGCGCCCGTTGCCACGCACGTCAGCGTCAGCACCGGGTGGAATAGCTGGATCACCGTGTGCGCCAAACTGAACGCCACCGATGCCGCCAGGAAGCTGCCGATCAAGGTGAACCCATACACGGCGAGCGTTTGATACCAGCGCAGCCGTGTCATGAACGCGCTGCCCACCAGCGCCGCGATCAGGATCACCGCGATCTGTGCACCCGGCGTCTCCGCGACGAGCGGCTGATTTTCGATCAGCGTATCGAGCGCGTTGGCCTGAATCTCGACCCCGCTCATCGGCGACCCACGCGCGATCGGGACGAAATAGCTGTCGGTGACACCCGTCGCACCGAGCGCCCCCACCAGCACGATCTTGCCCTTGAAAACCGCCGGATCGATTTCGCCATCGTGGACGGCACGATACGAATAAATCGGATAGGTGCCGGGCGCGCCGAAGAAGTTGATCAACATGCGCGCCGCCGCATCCACCGGAATCACCCGCTGCGCCGTCAACGTTACCCGCGTCGGCGAAAACTTGACCACTTGGGCAAACGAACCGGGTGGAATGCGCAAATAGCTCAAGTAGGTGGCGGCGCTCAGGGCCAGATAATCGACATTCGCCGCCTCGACATGCAATGGCTGCCAGCGCACCGCCCCATCGGGATCGGCACTCACATCGACATGGCCGAGTGCAGCGAGTCGCAGTGGCGCGGCGGGGATCAACATCGCGTGACGATCGGGATACGTCGTGCTCACATCGCTGGCGACGGCCAGCACGGTGCGTGTTCCGGCGCTGCTCGTGCGTGCCCGTGTGATCGCGCCCGCAAACGCATCGTCGGCACTTGTTGGCAAATCGAACAGGATGTCAAAGGCGACGACGCGCGCGCCCGCCCCACTCAGCCGATCGAGCAGGTCGGCGTGGAGCGTGCGCGGCCAGCTTGCGACGGATCGGCCATAGGCGCCCAAACTCTGATCGTCGATGGCAACGATTACCACCTGACTAGAGCGCGGGCTGTCGGTATACAGCAGATTGGTGAACAAAAGCTGAATCTGCTCAAACAGCCCTCCTGCATAGATCAGCAGGCTGAACGCCGCTGCCAGGCCACCCAACAACAGCGCGGTTCGGAGCGGGCGACGATTGGGTAAGCGCGATACAGGCGGCGTGGCGATCGTGCTCATGACCCCGGCGTGGCGGTGGGCACAACGGGCGTCCCGGTGGGCAGCGTGGCCGTGTTGATGTCGGGATCGAGGCCGACGTACAGCGACGCATCCTCGGCGGGTGCATTATCGGGATAACGGCGAAGCCCTGGGCAGGTCTGGTCAAGCTGCAAAGCGGGCGCGAACACCCAACCGAAGCCGCCCTTGAACTGGACGCGATACCAATGCGTGGTTTGCGTGACACCGACCACCAACTGGCGGTAATTGTTTGCCAGAGCGCCGACGCGCTGGAACGTCAAACCCGGCCCGACGCGCACGTTCAACTGCACATCGCCGAGTGTCTGGATCAGCGCCTGACAGCCATCCAGCGCCGAATCCAGTGCGGCAAATGACGTGGCCGCGACGACATCGCTCAGTCCTGTGGCGGGTTCAACACGCACACCATAGCCAGCGGGCACGTCGTTTTCCGTGTGTGCCAAGTCAATCCGCGGGGGCGCACCCTTGTTTTTGACCCGAATCGCGCCCGTCAGCACAATGGTGGATGAGCGCCCGCTCGGTTCGACGCGCACGGCCAAGTTCGTCCCGCGCACTGTCAGTTCCAAGCCCGTGCTGTTGATTGAATAGCTGGAATTGCTATCCAGCAGTTTGGCAATGCGTTGCGTTGTCTGGCCGATCACGACCGTCACCGAAAGCTGATATTGTGTTTCCGAGCCGCTGAAATCGTCGATCCGAATTTCCGAGTCATGTAGGAGGTCGGTGTCAGTGCCGTTCGCAAAAAAGGTAATGCGCGCGTGGCCGTTGGCATTCGTTTTGATGCTGTCACCCACGCCGACCAGTGTCTCCGTCTGAATCCGTACCCACGCATCGGTATCGATTCGCTTGACGCTCACCTCGGCATTCAGCGCTTCGAGCGAGGCCACCAACTGTGTACCATCTCGATGGGGCGCAGCCCGCAACCGTGCGGCGGATGCCGTGAGCGGGAACATACAACATAGCATAAGCGCACTGATCAACAGCGTGCGAATTTGGATCGTTTTAATCAACTGCGAAAATCCCCGATGGCAACGAAAACATATCAATCGATTGCATGGCAATCTTACTTTGATTATACGCAAATATGAGCGGCGCACGATGGCAACCTAATCTTCGTAGGGACACAGCCTGCCGCGTCCGCACTCATTGATTCACCTCACCCCCCAACCCCCTCTCCGTCATCACAGCGAGGGGGAGCCATGCAACACAGCATCCGCCAATGATCGAGACAGAGTAGGGTCATGCACCCCTCGCCGTGAGGACGGCAAGGGGCTAGGGGGTGAGGTGAATCCGGCATCTGCGAGATGTGGGTAATGTATAGGGGAGGGGGTGAGCGCTTTCCCACCGCCCTGCGCAACTTGTCGCAAACATGGACAATTCCGCTCAGGCATGTTAAGAATAGGCAAAAAAGTTGTGGATACTGTTGAACGATGATTATTCGGCCTTATCAACCCTCCGACCTGGAAATGGTCTCCGATCTGATCCGCACCGTCGCCCACACCGATCGCACGCAAATCATTACCCGCGATGCGTTACGTTCCAACGCCAATCCCGACGCGAACACAGCCGTCGCCCTGATAGATAATAAAATTGTCGGTTTTGTACAGTGGGATGAGCACGGCCACCCCGATATGCAGCTTGATGGTTGGGTGCATCCCAATCATCGGCGCGCAGGCGTGGGAACGGCGCTGCTGGTGGCCGCCGAATCGACCGCGCGCAGTCTCGGCGCGGCTCGCTTGACGGGGCGCTGTTACGACGATTTACCGGGTGCAATTGCCCTCTTTCGGCTGCGCGGCTTTGTGGAAGTCCGGCGTTTTCATCAGATGTGGATGAGCCTCGCCGAAGCCGAAATTCAACCGACCAGTGTCTCCGGCATCACGGTGCGATCTTTCGAGGATGCCGACACCCGCGAATTATTCGAGGCGGATGTCGAAGCCTTCAGCACGAGTTGGGGTGCCCAATCGCAAACGCTCAAAGACTGGCAGCGGCGCATGATGGCCGCGTTCGACCCGAAGCTGTGGGTGTTGGTGTGGGACGGCGAACGGATCGCGGCGCTATGCTTGGCCGGAGTCGCCAACTTTGGCGCACCGAATGAAGGCTGGGTCTCGCATTTGGCGGTTCGTCCGGCGTATCGCGGGCGCGGACTGGGACGCTTGGCGCTGCTGCACGGGCTGCGTCGCCTACAAGACGACGATTTTGCGCGCGCCGGGCTGCATGTTGATACGGAAAATTCACTTGCCATCGGCCTCTATGAATCGGTTGGCCTGCATATCGCACGCGGGCGCATCCACTTTGCCAAAGCGCTCGATGGTTGATCGAAGCCGATCTTAAATTTGCGCTATACTGGTATGCATCTTTCTGTTTTTGATCGCGGCAGGCGAGGATTTATAACATGGTTTTTGTGCTAGCACAGTCAACTGGAATCGGCGACTTGCTCAGATTGCTCGTTCCTGGCGATCTCAGCAGCATCTTGGTGTACGTGGTCATCGTGATGGGAATCCTGACCCTTTTCATGCAGGGGAACAAGGGAACACTGATGCTGACCGTTTTTATGGCGGTCAGCATCATGTCTGCGCTGATTGAAGAGTTGGCCGCGAATATCGCGCGGACGGGGACATCGATCAATCTGGGCAGTGGCGTGTTCAAAGACATTGTTACCCAGCACCCCGCCTCGTTCGCCAATTATATGGTGGGCGTCCTGATGTTTATCGGACCGCTGATCGTGGCTGGTATGACCAAGATGCCGAAGTCGCGGCCCCCCGCCCTGCTGGCATTTGCGGCGGGGCTGCTGTTTGTCTTCTTAAATTGGCTGGCGCTGCCCCGTAACTAAGAACCTCACCCCAACTGCTCTCCGTACTCACGGCGAGGGGTGAGTGAGGTGCTCTCCAATGCGCAGGGCGCTTAGCCGCTGCGCAGTCGCCATGCGCTGATCTCACGGCTGGCTTCGAACGCGGCACGTGCCTGACCGATCTCCGCCGTGCGTAAATGAAACTCGGCGGCGCGTGCATCGAGCGCCAGCAGCAATTCTCGATAGAACGTCCACGCATCTTCGAGATCGTCTTGCAGCTCGGAGAGTGACCAATCCGCGCGCAGGCTGATCGCTTCTGCGCGCCAACGTGGTTCGGCCTCGTCCAACGGCGGATCCAATTGCAGCCCCATGCGATAGGCGAGCACTTCGCCCATCCGATAGTAATGCGCGGCCACCACCGCCAAACGATCACGCAGGGTGCCGTCCGAACTAAACGACGGATCGGCGATCTGGGATTGGGTTAGGCCGATCAAAGCATCGCGCAAGGTTTGGCAATCGCGCATAAACTGGCTGATCAGCGAATCTCGTGCGGGCAACATCACACCCCCTCGGCAAAACGCATCACGATTTTGTCGGTCTCATCATAATGTACGTGGGCAAAAAATGGGACGATCTTTTCCGTTGGATTCGTGGCTTCGTCGAACAAGCGCGGCAGCATGATCGGCAGGTCTTCGACGAGCGGGAGTTTGTAAATTTCAGCGCGCGGAATCCAGTGCAGCGTACCTTCGTCGCATTCGCTTACGTTCCGCGAGAGGGCTTCCGCCGTGAACACAAACAGGATGATCCCAGTCTCAGCAGCCGCATCGATCTGATAAACGCCGCGCAGTTGCAGATTTTGTACGATCAGACCGCTCTCCTCGCGGATTTCACGCAGCGCGCCCGAATAGGGGTCTTCGTCGCGCTCGATATGGCCGCCCAATCCGTTATAGCGGCCAGGAAATACGCGCCGCTTTGGATCGCGTTTCATGAGCAGTACATCCGACCCATGTGTCACAAAACACAGCGTGCGTGGGATAGTCAGCCAGCGTCCAGCGGTCGCATCTGCGCCTTGTTCATGTGCGCCCATCAATCCACCTTATGTCGAAGCCAGAGCCTCAGTGTACCGCGAAAAGGAAACGTTCTCAAACGTTGCTTGACTTCGATCGAGAAGCGTGCTACTCTAAAAGAGACCGATCGGTCGCAAATGGAGTTCCGGTGCGCAAGGGGATACAAACGAAGGCTGCAATCCTGGGACACGCAGCCGAATTGTTCAACATTCAGGGTTACGCTGGGTTTTCACTGTCCGATATCATGCAGGCGACTGGCCTTCAGAAAGGTGGTATTTATCGCCATTTCGCCAGTAAAGAGGCGCTGGCAGTCGAAGCGTTCGATTTTGCCTTCGATCTGGTCAAGGCGCGCATGATCGAAGTGCTCAAAGGCAAGCGCGATCCATTGGAGCGATTATTCGGCATCATCCAGTTTTTCGATGGCTATCTCGAAACGCCGCCGCTCAGAGGTGGCTGCATCGTTTTCAACACGGCCATCGACAGCGACGACGCCCATCCGTTTCTGCGTGAGCGCGCGCGGCAGGCAATGGACTTGTGGCGCGCCACGATCCGCCAGACCGTCAGCAAGGGAATCGAGCGGGGCGTCATGCGGCCTGAAGTCGATCCCGATGAAGTGGCGACTTTGATCATCGGCACGATCGAAGGTGCGCTCGCGATTAGCAAATTGTATGGCGATAGCATCCACATAAATCGCGCAATCAAGCATCTGCTGCACTATATCGAAACCCAGGTCAAAGCCTGAGAATGAGGAGATCGAACATGACCGAGGCTCTGCTCACGGAATTGGAAAGCACAACCGTCGTCCGTTTTCAGGACTGCGATCCGTTTCAACATCTCAACAACGCGCGTTATATCGACTACATCCTCAATGCACGCGAAGACCAGCTCGCCAAGTTCTACAATTTCAGCATCTTCGGGCACGGCCAAGCCACCAACGCCAGTTGGGTCGTCACCAAACATCAGATCGCCTATCTTGTGCCCGCTTCGGTAATGGAAGAAGTGATCATTAAGACGCGCCTGATCCAGATGACGGACAGCACGCTGGTCATCGAGGGCATCATGTTCGACAAAAACATAAAACGCCCCAAAGCGATTGCATGGATGGAATTCACCTATATAAGCCTCGCTACGGGGCGCACCGTCAAACACCCTGACGATCTGATGGCATTGTTTAGCGCCGTGTGTATTGCAGACGCTTATCAGGTCGATGGCTTCAACCAGCGAGTCGAAACCTTACGCGGTCAATATCGCAAACAACGGGGTGGCGAGCGCGAAGTGCAGGTCGAGGCGCAGGTATAAACGGCGGTCATGGGGCAAAATATTTTGCCCTGAAACCTTTTTTTCAACGCCACGTATACTACATTGAATTTGATCGCCGCAGAAGTGGGGTGACATGTGTCCGTAGATACGGAACAAGTGTGGATAGCACAAGCGCTTGAGGGGGATCAAGCGGCGTTTGGTGAGCTGGTCAATGCGCATCAAAGTGCCGTGTACAACCTGTGCTATCGGATGTTGGGCGAACGCAACGAGGCTGAAGACGCCGCGCAAGAGGCATTTTTACGCGCCTACGCCCATTTGGATCGCTACGATCACGATCGCTCGTTCCGCACCTGGGTGTTGTCGATCGCGTCGAATCACTGCATCGATCGGCTACGCAAGCGTCGGCTGACATGGCTCTCGCTCGATGAAGCGCTGCCGCCTCACCCCGCCCTCAACAGCGACGCGATCGAGCCGGAAGACGCTGTAATCAACAGCGAACGCAACGCGGCCATCCAGGCCATGCTGGCCGAACTGACGCCTGATTATCGCGCCGCCGTCGTGCTCCGTTACTGGTACGACATGTCGTATATCGAGATCGCAGAATCGCTCAATACGACTGAAAGCGCGATCAAGAGTCGCTTGTTCCGCGCCCGTCAACTCCTGGCCGAGAAGATGGCCGGAAACCCTAAATCGTCCGCCACGTTACGCCTTGCCTGGGAAAACAGCCAATGACCCACCGCCAGACCAAACACGCGATGAACCTTGCCATTGATCGGCTGCTCGACACCGACGCCCGTGATGCACTTGACGAACATCTCGATCATTCGCCCGACGACGCCCTCTTGTGGCACAAGATGCAGCGTGTCGATCGGACGCTGCGGGGAGCGGCGCAGGTTGCCGCACCAGCGGGCTTTTCGGCGCGCCTGATGGCGGCGTTGGCGGCGGGTCGTGGGCCACAGACTGATCCGCGTTTGGGGATCGGAATCGCAGTGGGATTGATGCTCGCTGCATTCGTGACGATCCCCGTTTTGGGTGGCTTGCTGCTTTTGGCCTTGAGCTTGATCCTGAACACAACGGCTATTCAGACGGCTTTGGCGGGCTTATCCCGTTTGGGAAGCGCGCTGTCGGCGGTGCTGGCAACCTTCGTGACGCAGATGGGAACATTGGTTGCCACGAACCCATTGATGCCGATTTTGTCCATGGCTGCACTGGGTACGCTGGCGATGTTCTGGCGCATGACCTGGGTGCAGGCGGTGCGCTATGCACCCGTCACCTACCAAATTCCGGTGCGGGTCGTGGCGTCATGAATTTGCTGCGTATCCTCGAAAGTCTGGGCATGGCGCTGGCGACCGGCGCGCTGAGCGGCCTGATGGCGGCGATCGTGCCGCGTCAACTGATACGCGCCCGCGATACGGCCATGATCCAACCTGCCACCGCGGCGATCGTTGGCGTTTTGGGGCTGATCTTGGCCGTCGGTGCAACATTCGTCTATGGGCTGTCTCTCTTTTCAATCGTCACGATCGTGCTGGTGCCGCTGGTCGTGCTGGCGTGGACGGCAATCGGCCTGATCGCGTTTGCGGGCTGGATCGTGGTGGCTGAGCCGTTCGGTCGAATTTTGTTAGCGCGCCTGGATATTCAGACCGTGCCGATGGTGGCAGCGACTGTCGGCGGTGTGGCGCTCACCTTTGGCACGGAGTTCTTATCGGCGATACCGTTCGTCGGCTGGATTGGCAGCCTGCTGGCGCTTCTGATTGGCTGCGCGGGTTTCGGTGCGCTGCTCTTGACACGACTCGGCACGCGCAGCTATCCGCCGCGCATCACGACGACCTCACGTTTCGAGATTGTCTGAGTTGATTCTATCGAAATACGCCGCCATTGGATGAACGTAAGGCGGACGCGGCAAGCCGCCGTCCCTACCTGATCTTGGTGCGACATTCGCAGACGCGGCCCGATCCGGAGATTCCGGCAGCCGAGTGGCGACTCACCGCGACGGGTCGAGCGCGCTGCATTTTGCTTGCGGAAAAGTTGCGTTCCTATAAACCCGGGCGGTTCATCGCCAGCGTCGAGCCAAAGGCGCTGGAAACGGCTCAATTAGCGGCAGCAGCGCTCGGTGTTCCGTGCGAAAGCGCGCCGGGATTGCATGAGCATGAACGCCCGGAACGCGCTTGGCTGGACCCGGCTGATTTTCAGGCGACGATCGCACGCCTGTTTGCGGAACCCGATCAGCTAGTTTTCGGGAGCGAGACCGCCGATCAAGCATCTGCGCGTTTTACGGGAGCACTCACCGCCGTCCTCGATCGCTATCCCGATCAATCTATCGCGGTTGTGACTCATGCAACGGTTTTGACGTTGTTCGCGGCGCGTACCCTCGGCATCGATGCGTTTCCATTTTGGTGTCAGCTTACTATGCCCGCGTATTTCGTCCTCGACCGCCTCACCCATCAACTGGTCGAACTTGTCCCGCACCTGGATTGAAATTATTTGCACCCGCAGGCGATCGGCAGGGTGCATTCAACGGTTGGGGCAGATCATAGAACCCCTCTATCCCCAGCCCTTTCCCACCGCCTGCGTGGGGGAAAGGGCTGGGGATAGAGGGGTTTGTCCATTCCCGAATCTCGCCCCTAACGTTGAATGCACCCCCATCGGCAAAGAAGATAAACCGTACAATCCGATCGCTGATATAATTCGATTTGTTTTTATCGATATGATTACACGCGCTTCCGTGGAAATCGGAAACAGGACAATCGTATGGCGTCCCTGGTGGGTCAAAAGATCGGCAACTACGAGATCACGGCGACGCTCGGCGAAGGCGGCATGGCGACCGTCTATCTCGCGCGGCAGATGACGATGGGACGCGATGTAGCGATCAAAGTCATCAAAACCACGCTGTCCGACTCTGCCGACTTTCTGCGGCGTTTCGAGCGCGAAGCACACACCGTCGCGGCGCTCAACCATCCGCATATTCTCAAGGTGTTCGACTACGGTCAACACGAGGATATGGTGTATTTGGTCATGGAACTGCAACCGGCTGGTAGTCTGGCCGATTTGCTCAAGGCGGGCGCATTGCCGATCGAAAAAGTGACTTTGCTGATCGATCAAATTGCGCAGGCGCTCGATTATGCGCACCGCAAAGGCATCATCCACCGCGATCTGAAGCCCGAAAATATCCTGCTCGACAGCGAGGGGAACGGGATTCTCTCCGATTTCGGCATCGCCAAAATCCTCGATGCCGATACCGCCTTGACGCAGAGCAGCGCCACGATCGGCACGCCCAAATATATGTCGCCAGAACAGTGGCAAGGACGCGAAGTCGATGCCCGCGCCGATGTGTATGCGTTGGGCGTTCTGCTGTTTCAGATGCTCAGCGGACAAGTGCCGTTCGGCGGCGAGACGCTGTTTTCGATGATGCACAAGCATATTTATGACGAACCGCCCTCAGTGATCAGCTATCGCCCCGAAATGCCGCTCGAAGTAGATCGTATGATCAAGAGGGCGCTCGCCAAAGATCGCACAGCGCGATACGCTTCAGCGGGTGAACTGGCAAAAGCCTTTCACGCAGCGCTGATTTCTGACGCCTCCGCAACGATCTATCTCACGGGTGGCGATGCACCCAAAACTCCCGAATCTCTACCGTCGCCCGCGATCAGTTCGCCCATTTCGGCGCTGCTGACGGATTCAGGGATGCGGACGCCGCCTACACTGCCGATCCTCACCGCGATGGCCGCGTCGCAACGTCACAGGGGGCCAGCTCTATTGTTCGTCCTTGTCTTTTTGCTGGGGATCGGTGCGATTGGCGTGGTTATCGGCGGAGTCATCGCTTCCCATAACGGGATCGTGCCGACCAGTGCGCCGATTGCCGTCGCCACCACGCCCCCTATAACCAACGTCACACAGCCCATCTTTGGGAATGTCAGCTTTGGCGATAAAGCCGATGGCTCGCACCTGAGCACGATTACGATCGCCGCCAACGGGATGCCGCTGCCCGGTGAGGGGCGACAGTATGCGGTGTGGTTGGTCGAGCGCGGTGGGATGCCGTTGGCACTCGGTAAGTTGAACCTGAAATTAGGCGGCATTGGTTCAATCACCTATGCTGATCCCAAAGGCGCGAATCTGCTGAGCCTGTACAGCATCGCCCTGATCACCCTGCAAAATGGTGATTTGACGACGCCCGGCCCGATCGTATACAGCGCGGCGCTGCCACCGGAGACGGTCGTCCACATTCGACATGTGCTGGCGAAGTTCCCGGAGACGCCCAACGGCGGCGGTCTACTGATCGGCGCGCTCACGGAAATGGCCGAGTTAACCGATCACGTCAATTTGCTGGGCGAGGCGCTCGATAAAGGTGATCTGGCGCTTGCCAAGCTGCATCTCGAACATGCCTACAACATCATTGCCGGCAAAGACGATGCGCAGGACATCAACGGTGATGGGCAGATCGCGGTTATGCCGCCGGGCGATGGCTTCGGATTGTTCAATTATCTGGCGGGCGCGGTCGAACACGCGGAGTTGGCCGTCATGGAGCCTGATGCGACGCCAAACATCAAGGTCGATGCCGATGCAATGACCGTTGGCGCATCGAATGCCACCAAAGTGCTGACCGATATGCAGGCGGTGATCAAAGATGCCGTCACCAAAACGAGCATCGCCGACCTCAAGCCGCTGCTCGCAAAGCTCGTTGCACTCGATCAACGTGCGCTGAATGGAAACCTGGGCGCCACGCCAGCCGCCGCACCCCATGCCAACTCCGATGGCCTGCGCGCGGCGTATATCCATGCGCTCAAACTGGCGGAATTTTCGATCGTGGCGGGGGATACGACGAACGGTGCGGCGCTCAGCAGCCTCAGTGCGCCGCCAACGACTACCCCGCTCGCCAATCCGCCGACCGCGCCACCCCAAGATTTGAATACAGTCACGGTGATTATGGCGAAAAACGATACCTTTCAGCAAGATCACATCATGCTGAAAGTCGGCATGTCGGTCGTGTTTGTGAATCAGACGGACACGAAGCACACGGCCACAGCAGATTCAGGCCGATTCGACACGGGCATCGTGGCACCCGGCAAATCGTCCGCACCTATCGCGTTCGACAAGCCGGGGACGTATCCGTTCTACTGCCAGTATCACGGCGGACCCGGTGGCATTGGCATGGCAGGGGTGATCGTGGTGCAGTGATCCTCGATCAGAATGCGCTCACTAAAGACGGGCGACCACGCGTGGATCGCCCCAACCTCGGACGGTTTGGGGTAGGGGCGGCGCGGTGTGGCTGCCCGATCTCTCCGTCCACAACCGTCAGAATAATAAACAGGACAACATCATGGCCTCTCTGGTAGGGCAAAAAATCGGTAATTATGAGATCATCGCGTTGCTCGGCGAAGGCGGCATGGCAACGGTCTATCGCGCGCGCCAGATCAGCATAGGGCGCGACGTGGCGATCAAGGTGATCAAAACCGGATTAGCTGCCTCGGATACCTTCTTCAAGCGCTTCGAGCGGGAGGCGCACACCGTCGCGGCGCTCAACCATCCGCATATTCTCAAGGTGTTCGACTACGGTCAGCATGAGGATATGGTCTACCTCGTCATGGAATTGCAGCCCGGCGGCAGCCTAGCCGATCTGCTTACTAAGGGGCCGCTCCCTGTCGAACAAGTCGCCCAAATCCTCGATCAAGTCGCGCAAGCACTCGACTATGCGCACCGTGAGGGCATCGTCCACCGTGACTTGAAACCGCAAAACATTCTGCTGGACAGCGGTGGGAACGCGATCCTGGCCGATTTCGGGATTGCCAAACTCCTGCAAAGTGGCACGGCCCTGACGCAAAGCAGTACGGCGCTGGGCACGCCACTGTACATGTCACCGGAGCAGTGGCAAGGGATCGACATCGATGGTCGCGCCGATGTGTACGCGCTGGGCGTGATGCTTTTCCAGATGTTGAGCGGCGATGTACCGTTCGGCGGCGAAACGCCATTTGCGATCATGCACAAGCACGTTTTCGAGGAACCGCCCACCGTGCGCAGCGTCCGCCCCGACTTGCCCGCGACGATCGATCAGATCATCAAAAAAGCGCTCTCCAAAGATCGCGCTGGGCGCTTCGCCACGGCGGGCGATCTGGCGCGCGCGTTTCGGACGGTCATAGCAGGCGGCACGTTCGATCCAACGGCTGTCTCGACAACGGCTACTGCCACCGCATTGGGTCAATCGTTTCCGCCGCCGCCGCGCTATCCAACATCGCCCACCCTGCCCCTCGCACCGCCACCCGCTGTGCCCAACGCCGCACGCGGAGCTTTCCCATTGGGGGCGATTATCGTTTTGCTCCTGTTGATCGGCGGGGTCGGGCTGACGCTGCGGTCCGCCTTTGCGCCGACAGCCGAGCCGACACCGACGTTGGTGGCCGTGCTCCCGAGCGCCACAAGCCGCCCGCCACCAACGAGCGCGCCCCCAACGACGGCGATCGCTAAAGCCAGCCCAAACGTGGCCGCAACGAGCGTAGCTACGGGAGCGGCTTCGAGTCAATCCGCCGCGAACGCGCTCAGCACCAGCAATGGCGCAACATCGCTGGTTGGAGACCAACCCACAAAAACACCGCCCTGGACGACGCCTGCCGTCACACGCGATTCAACCAGCGTACCGACTCGTGCTCTGCCCGTCGCGGCGACTCCGGCGGCTACCAAAGACGCCACGCTCGCGCCGACTCGTGCTTTGCCTGTCGCGGCGACTCCGGCGGTCACCAAAGACGCAACGATCGCGCCGACTCCTGCTTCCACAAAAGACGCCACGATCGCGCCCATTATTTTGCCAACGCAAGCGTTACCTGTCGCGGCGACGGATGCCGCCACACTCGTGCCGACTCGTGCGCTGCCTGTGACGGCAACGCCTGCGAACACAACCGTTCCCCCGACCGCCGTTCCTGCCACCGCCGCTCCTACGCAACCGCCGACGGCACAACCTGCTTTCGGCAGCTTCCGCTTCGGCGATAAACCCG
>JBBRMW010000033.1:0-30885 GCA_038230635.1 Aggregatilineales bacterium
CCCTCAGCCGCTGGGTGCGCCCCAGCGAGCGCCGGCGCTTCGGCTCCCTTTCCCACCGCCTGCGTGGGGGAAAGGGCTGGGGATAGAGGGGTTTGTCCATTCCCGAATCTCGTCCTTAACGTTGAATGCACCCGTCCAGGGCGATTGCAAAGTCCCAAAACGCGCGAGAGATGAAGACGGACGCGGTTTGCCGCGTCCGCTGTTCGTCCATCGAGAGATTGGAGATGAGGGGAGGTTTTGTGCCTTTGCCAACGCCTATTGTTAGGACTCTTTGATGGTTTGACGCAGATTTTGCGTAAATGTGGTAGGATTGACCTATAGGACTATTCCCTTATTTAAGCTATATTCGACATTCGATCATGTGGCGGCGTGCTACGTCGCGGTGATGGGTCAAACAGGAGTCATAAATAGTATGTACGGACTCGCGCAATCCTATGCAAGACGAGGGATTATCGCCCTCGCCCTTATCGGCACGCTCGCCATGTTCGGCATTGGCGGCTTGGTTGCGCTGAAGGCCCAGACCAGCCAATCAGCGCCCGCCGCGCACGGATTTTACCCGCTCGCCCTGGCTCCCACCTCACAATTTCCATCGCCGAGCGGTCTATACGATGACACCGATCCGCAGTTTGTATACAGCGGTCAATGGCACGCGGGCAAAAGCTATCCCGATGCCTACCAGACGACCATGCACTTTTCCAGCGATCCGACGGCGCGGGTATCCTTTACCTTCACGGGCACTGGCTTCGTGCTGTATCGCGTCACCTATACCAATCGCGGCGATATGGCGATCACCATCGATGGCAGCCTCTATCAGCACGTCAACAACTATTCGCTGACCGCCAACTGGCAAGTACCGTTAGTCGTGAACGGGTTGAAAGCGGGCACGCACACGGTCGAATTTGCCAATACCAACGCCAAAATTTACATCGATGTCGATGCGCTGCGCGTGTTGAATGGCGACTTTCTGCCGCCGACCGCGCCGCCCACCCACGCCTACGCCGTGCCGCCCATTGCGGGTAACATCGTCCCGCTGGGCACGCCCTTTGTCACGCCCGGCCCCGGCACGATCAAGCAGATCGTCTACAGCGCGGCGGAAACCGGCACGATCACGAACCTGCTGACCGTCGATGGCGTCGCTGGCAGCACCTCCGTGGCCGTGAGCGTCAACGCGCTCACCCCCGGCTTGATGTTTCCCGTGTGGAGCATCGACGGCAGCAAAATCGCCTATGCCGATGAAAATCAGCAGCTCCGTATTTTGGATGTGGCGACGGGCAACGCTTCCGTCGTGGTACCCTCGACTTCCATTCAGAGTCCCATTGCGTGGGATCCATCGGGCGCCAACCGGCTGGCCTTTATTTCGGCCAAATTTCCCAATCCACTCAAGGTACTCGATATGACGGGCGCGCCCAGCGTGAAAACGCTGGTGACTTCGGTGCCAACTTTCGGCCCGATCTCATGGCAAAAAGGCACCAACAAGATCACTCTGGCACTGCCGCAATCCAGCGGAATGGGGTTAGTGGATGTGGATAGCACTTGCCCTGGCGCGCCATGCGCAATCGTACCCATCCTCGATGCGGGCGCATCGTCGGCAACCAATGCCGATCCAGCTTGGAGTCCCGATGGCACGAAGCTGGCCTACAGCTCGAACCGCGCGGGTACAACCACCGACATTTTCATTTGGGATACGAGCAATCCGACGACCAGCATTCGTTTGACGCAAACGGCGGGGATTGCCATCAAACACTACCTCGCCTGGAGTCCCGATGGCACGAAGCTGGTCTTCGATGATGTCAACAACAACAAAATCTTTCTGCTGACAAACCTCACGGGGATCAGCGCGCCCATCCTGATTCATAATGCGGTTGGCGGCTTGAATGGCCTGAGTTGGACGCCGAACCCAGCAACATTCGGTACGCCCACGTTCACGCCGACGCCGCCGTCGCCGAGTGCCACCATAACGACGACGCCGCCGACCAATACGCCGATCACGCCCAGCAGCACGCCGATTACGCCGACCAGCACACTCACGAAAACATCGACGCCGACCAAGACGCTCACGCCGACCAAGACGCCAACGCCGCTGCCCTTGCAAGCCGTGCTGCATGTGAATAACCTGACGCCCGCCGTTGGCGCACAAATCATGTTCCAGTTATTCGTGTCAAATCCGGCAGGTGGCACGCCGCGCACAAGCGTCACAGGCAGTTTGATGATCAACGGTACAACGATGCTACCCGCAAGTTCGGTGTCTGGTCCACTCCCGCCGGGTGCGCAGACCGTGTTCAACTTCCCGTATACGACGATGCAGACCGACACATGCAGCTTGCTGCCGATCGCTAGTGTGACCAGCAGTCCAGGCGCGCCATTGCTCAACATTCAGTTGGTCGATGCCGCGTTCAAGCCTGTCACCATCAACATCCAAAAACTGGGCGTGACAGTCATCAACCCAGATGGGGGCTTCCCGCAGAGTCCATCACCCTATCTGGTCTCGCCGACGGGTACGAATAACGTGGTGCCAGCGGGCACTAACGCGACGTTTGGTATCAAGATTCAAAACACGGGCTGCTTGTCGGAGACCGTAAACGCGATCAATAATCAGGATAGCAAGGGCAATCCGACTTCGCCCAGCAACGCGACCCTCGCAGTTGGTGCTACTCAGGTAATCACCAGTCAACACACACTGCTGAGCACCGACGCACCCACCTATTCCCTCGGCTATACGTTCACGGCCACCGGAACGAGCGTCAGTGGTGCTGCGCTTAGCTTGCCGTCCCCCCAGTCATCTACGCTGCTCAACATCACGGTCAGCGGTGGGACGATAACGCCCGTCGGTGGGACGTTCACCATCACCAAAACGGCCAACGTGACGAGCGTCAGTCCGGGTGGCGACATCACCTTCACGATCACCGTCACCAATGGCAGCGCAGCGGTACTCTCCGGCATCACCGTCACGGATAACGTGCCCGCCAGCACCTTGACCGTCAAAACGGCGGCCAGCGATGTGGGCGCGGCCACCAACAGCGGAAACAGCGTCACCGCCGCGATCGGCAATCTCAATCCGGGTCAGGCGGCGCATATCACGATCACTGCGACCGTCCTTTCGAGCGTCAAATCGCCGACGGTGATCACCAACGCCGCGACGGGTTCGTTCATCGGCGGCACTGCGATCACGGCCAGCGTAAATATCCCGTTGGCGACCACCACCGGCGGATCGGGTGGTGGCGCAGGCATACTGCCCGTCACCGGCTACGGCGACACCAATTCACCGATCGGCCTGATCGGGTTGGCGGCACTGCTGCTGATCGCGGGCGGTTTGATCGGGTTCAGGACGTTACGGCGCGCGCGTCGCTAGGAGAGCGTCTGGAAAGCCCTCACCCCCCAGCCCCTCTCCCGCAGGTAGAGGGGAGAAACCGCGCTCGGAAGTCCCGCGTCCTGCGGGCTATCTATTACCCATATCTCGCAGATGGCGGATTCACCTCACCCCCAGCCCCTCTCCGTCCTCACGGAGAGGGGTGCAAGACTCGACTCGGTCTCGATTTTTGGCGTATGCGGTGTGGTTTGACGCCCCCTCGCTGTGGTGACGGAGAGGGGGTTGGGGGGTGAGGTGAATTTGTGGGTAATGCATAGCGCCCTGCGGGAGAGGGGTTGGGGTGAGGGCTAGACAATGTATAGCGTTTCAGTCCGACGGTAGCGCCGCCGCGATCAGTGCGTCTCGATCGATCGGCGACTCAAGTACAGCGCGTCCCAGATCGAGCCACACCAGAAATTCGATGTTGCCCGCCGGCCCTTTGAGCGGACTGCGAATCAATCCGCGCACGACGAAACCATCCGATTCGGCGGCGGCCAACACCTCATGCAGAACGCTGGTATGGATCGCGCTATCTTTGACGACGCCGCCTTTGCCCACGTCGCTCCGTCCCGCCTCGAACTGCGGTTTGATCAGCGCCACGACTTGACCAGCCGGAATCAGCCAGCGCTTGACCACAGGCAGCAGCAACCGCAGCGAAATAAACGAGGCGTCGATCACCGCCAACGCCGGGTTTTCGGGCAGCGCTTCGACATAGCGCGCGTTGGTGCGTTCCATCACCACGACGCGCGGATCGCGGCGCAGCCGATAATCGAGCTGCCCATAGCCAACATCCAGCGCATAGACTTTGGCCGCGCCGCGCTTCAACAGACAATCTGTGAAGCCGCCCGTACTCGCGCCCACATCCGCGCACAGCCAGCCATCTACCACGATCGAAAAAGCTGCCAACGCCGCATCGAGTTTGTCGCCGCCACGACTGACGAAGCGCGGCAAGGCACGCACCGTCACCTGCGCATCGATGGCGACGCGCGTACCCGGCTTATCCATCACGCCGCCGTTCACCGTCACATCACCCGCCATAATCAAGCGACGTGCCATTTCACGGCTTTCGGCCAATCCCCGTTCGGCGATCAGGACGTCGAGGCGCTGTTTTTCGGTCATCAGCTTAGCCCGTCACGGTGAAGGCGGCGCGCGCGATCGGCGTGGTCGATCCGCCGAGATACAGCCTGATTTCATAGCTGCCCGCCGCGAAGCCGTCCTTCTGAGTGAAGAAAAAATAACCAGTGCCCTCGGAAGTGCTGCTCCACACGCGCGTATAGCGGTTGACGAGTTGACCGTCCCACAGCAGTGCGCCGCGCCACAACATCCCGTTCAACATCCCGCTGAAGGCCACAAAAAAGTAAATGCGCGTAAAACCCACCTTAAAATCGGTCGCCGGGTTGGACGGCGCAAAGTTCGGCGTGATCTCCCGATCGAGCGCAATAATCCTCAAGGTGGCGTCGGCAGGTGGCGTCACGCTCGATTGCGGTGTACTCGGCGTGCTCGTGACGTTGGTGGTGAGCGGCACGCTTTCGATACTTGCCGCGCTGTTCTGTGTGTCGGACGTGGGCGAGTCGCTGGGTGTGGGCGTTTCGGCTGGGCGGCGAGTCAGGGTGGGCGGCGGGGTCGATAAAAGCGTCGGCGTCGTGCTGGGAGGATCGGTGGCGGTGGCGCTGGGCGTGATCGCGGTCGGGGTTATGGACGGAGGAAATTGGCTAGGCGTGGCCGTCGGCATGATCAGCTTCGGCGCAGGCGAGAGAGTCGGCATGGGTGAACGTGGCACTTCGGTTGGCGCGATTGCCACCATCGACGCGATCGGCGTCGGACTCGCGGGGCTGAACAGCGTCGCCACCATGCCACCGCCACAGATCAACCCCGCCGCAACACACAACAGGATCGATAAGCTGAGCAAACGGCTGCCGTGTTTCCCGGCGCGCCGCCGAAAATGCCAGTATGGATCGCTCCGACTCTGGCGGAATGCGATCAGCGCGCGCAGCCCCACGATCAGTGCGACGGTCATAATCGCGCCCGCCCCCGGCAGTGCCAGCCCCTGAATCTGCGATCCGTTCATGCCGCCGCCCTATCGCGCTGTCACGGCGTTGCGCTGGCGGTGGCAAGCGGTGTTGGTGTCGGGCGCGGCGTGGGTGTGACGGTGGGCGTGGGCGTCGGATGCAGCGCCAGAATCGTGACTTGCACCTGCGGACTTTGAATACTCAGGTTCGCCGAACTCAAGCCCGCGTGGGACGTAATCGACGCCTGTAACGTGATCGGGAAGGTGCCGCCGCCCAAATCGGCCAACGGCGCGACGACGCTGATGTCGCTCGCCTGCACACTATTTACGAGCGCGACGGGTCCGGTGACGCTCACGCTGACGGTATCGGGTTTCACTACGATCGAAAAATCGTTCGAGTCGAGTCCCTGTGGCTGCACGGGGATATTGGCAAACGTGCGCGTGACCGTGACCGGATCGATCGTGACGCTGACCACCACATTGACTGGATCAGTGAGCGAGACACCATCCGGCAGCGCTAACTTGACGGTCTGGGTGAACGAGGCTGTTTTGTTGGTGAGATCGATCAACTCGGTATTCACCGTACCATTCATCGCCCCAATCGTGACTGAATCGCCGCGCACCGCCACCGTTTCTGGAGCAGACTTGCTTTCTTTTAGGTTATAACCCTGGGGCATTGACGCATAATTCAACGCTGGAGCAACTTTGAGTACCGTCACGTCCGGGCGCGGCTCGATGTCGATCACGGCGGTCACTTGCCCTGGCGTGATCGTCACCCCCGACACCGAGTCGCCCGCCCCATCGACGGCCTGCAAAGTGATCGCGCGCGTGATCGGCTTGCTTTGCTCGGCCAGCGCCACCCGCGCCACCACCGCCGCCACCCGGTTGACCTGATCTTCAGACCCGCTCACTTTGGCGCTGGGTTCGCTGGTTTTGCGGCTGGCGACCATGTAGCCCACCGGCGGATCAGAGAGGTAAGTCACCGCGATGTCGAACGACCGCTCGCTGCTTTTGGCGAGCGTGACCGTGACCTGGCTCGGCAAAACATCGCTGACCGCGCCCTGCCGCACGGGCGACATGGCTGCCACCAACGGGACGGTATACGTTCCGGCGGGTTTGCCGCGCAGATCGGCGCTCACGGTAATATCGTTGGCCTGCAACACATCCCACACATTGCGGGGCGCGCGCACCACCACCTGCACGGCTGACGGTTGATTGACGATCAAGAGCGACTCGTCCTTGAGCACCTGCACCGGAATCGTGTCGCGGAAGCGCTGCTGCTCGACCGGATTCTGCTGATTGACCGCCGCGAACCACACGATCACAGCCAGCATGATCGATCCGACCAGCCAACCGAGGTTGTCGGTAAATAAGTGCAGAAGCGCTCGAGAGGGTGAATTCGTCATAACATCGCTCGATTTTCAGGCCGCCCGCCGAAAGCGCTTTGTCAGATCGCGCGCCCGATCGATCACGGCGGTCAGCGGCCCAAAAGCGTTTGGTTTGGCTTCGCCATAAAACGCGCCCAGGATCGTTTTGAGGCGCGTCGCATCCAGTCGCCGGATCATGCGCCCGCCGTTCGTCACGGCGATCTGCCCGGTTTCCTCGGACACGATCACGCACACGGCGTCGCTCACTTCACTGATGCCCAGCCCGGCACGGTGGCGCGTACCGAGTTTGCGATCGGTCATATTGCGCCCCGACGACAACGGCAGCACACAGGCCGCCGCCGCGATCTTGCTGTTACGGATGATTACCGCGCCGTCGTGCAGTTCGGTCTTGACCCAGAAGATCGTGAGTAGCAGTTGCGGGCTGGTCTCCGCATCCAGGATCACGCCAGAGTCGATATATTCTTGGAGTCCCGTTTCGCGCTCCAACACGATCAGTGCGCCCTGCCGACGTTCGGCCAAACGCGCCGCCGCCAGACAAATCGCGTCGATCACATGCACGCGCATATCGGCGTTTTGATTCAAGCCGCTGAATAGCGATCCGGCGCGTCCGAGTCGATCGAGGGCGCGCCGAAGTTCCGGCTGAAAAATGATCGGGATCGATACCGCCGCCGCCGTGACGATGTTGCCGAGCAGCCAACGAAACGCGACCAGCGGCAGCAGCGTGGCGATGGCCCCCGCGAGCAGTACCGCGATGATCATGCCACGCAGCAGCGGCACCGCTTGTGTCCCGCGCAACAGCAAGCTGAGTCCGAAAAAGATCAGCGCGACCACCAGAATATCGAGCAGCGAGGTGGCCGTGAAGCTGGTCTGAAACGTCCAGCACAGTTCACCGCACATCAGGGCAGTCCACCGAAGGCGTGAGTCGGACGCGGCAAGCCGTCGTCCCTACAACAAACGGGTCTTTGTAGGGACGACGGCTTGCCGCGTCCGCTGATTCGCCTGGAATGGTGACAATACCGACGCTTAACAGATTGACCTCACCCCCCCGCCCCCACACCGTCATAACGGAGAGGGGGAGACGGACGCCGCGCCACAGTCCAAGATCGAGCGTAATTACGTCATCCATAGCCATAGGCACGGAGGGCGGGTGGGAAACTGTGGTAAACCGCCGTTTGAGCACGCTCAGCACCCCAACTGCTGCAACAGGTCACGATATTGCGTCGAGTCATTCGGCTGCAACTGCACGATCTGTTTGATTGTCGCGCACGCATCCGGGATCATGCCCGCTTCCAATTGAAGCTCGCCCAGTGCGTCCAACTGAGACACCGCGTCGGGGATGCGCTTGATCTGCCGATACACGGCGGCCAGCCGGGAGCGCAGCGCCATATCGTTGGGCATCCGCGTGACCAGTTCTTCGAGTGAACCCACGATCAAGTCGCCGCGACGGTTTTGCGCGAAGATGCGCAGCAGGCCATCCAGTTCTTTGACCGCTTCGCCGGGGTTATTGCGCCGATAATGCAGATCGATCAGGGAGCGGCGCGCGCGCTCGTCGGTCGGCTCGATACCCTTGATCTGCTCGTAGGTGCGCAGGGCAGACGGCAGATCGAGGCGACTCATGTCGATGTCGGCCATGCGGTGCATGATCTCGGCGCGCTTTTTCGGCTCCGCGTTGATGCGCTGTGCCAACCGCATTGATTCCTGATAGGTGGCGCGCGCCTGTTCGAGATCGGCCAACTGATAGTGCGCATCGGCGAGGTTGATATACTGATCGAGCACTTCCGGCCAGCGATTTTCGTGCTCCAACAGATCGATCAGGCTGGTACGCAGATTGGTATCGGTCGGCGCATCGTTGATCACCTCGTTGAGAATGTCGGCGGCGCGCCCGGTCTCATTGCGCGCGATGAAACTATTGGCGACGATGTTGTACTTGGTGATGGCAGCCTGTGTGTGCCCTTCCGCCATGAGAATTTGTGCCACGCGCAGGTGTACGGGCAGATAGGTCGGGGCGGTCTCAATGGCGCGGAAGGCTTCGTCCATTGCCAGGATATACAATTTTTGACGCATGAACCGATCGATGGCCGTGACCATATTTGTGATCTGGTCGCCGCCCTCGGTGACCAGTTCGGCCAGTGCCGCAGCCCCTTCGGTCGCCAGCGACTCAGTGAGTTGGCGGCGCGTTTCGGCGATCCGACGTTTCCAATCGGGACCGATCAGCCACGTCGTGAAGCGCTCGTTCATGCGCACCAGATCGGTATCGCCCATGCCTGCCAATGCGCCACCCAACGACGTATAGACCGCTGCCAATTGGCTCGCTTCTTCTGCGCCGAGCGCCAAACTCGTATCGACCAGTCGGATCGCGTCGATCAGACTGCGGGCTGCTTCCCGATATTTGCCTTGACCGTTGAACGCCAAGCCCATCCCGTGCGCTGCACCCGCCGCGTATTCGGTGGTGGCGCGCGCTTTTTCGAGCATGGCTGAGGCTTCCGGCCACTGCTTCGCGGTTACAAGTAATGATCCCATGCACATGTACAGCGCCGGGTGACGCGTGCCACCCGCTTCGGCGCGCCGATAAGAAGCAATCGCCGCGTCGTTTTCACCGATTTTGTGCATCTCGATCGCTTGAATCGCTTGCCCGCTGGACGGTGTGAAGTCGCCCCCCAGGACGTGCTCAGCCAGATCGGACAGCGCCTTTTCGGATGCCTCGCCGAGCGGTCCGTTCGCGTTCGAGTCACCGACCGATTCGCGGGCGTCCTGGCGCTCGAAGTTATCGCGCTGTTCGGGCGGCGCGTTGCGCTGCTCGACTTCCTGCGGCACGAACACATCGTTGCCGGATTCGAGTGCCTGCTTGGTATTGAGCACCTGCGGATTGCTCGGATCGAGTCGCAAGGCGCGCTCGACGGCTTGCAGCGCCTTCGGGATGTCACCGTTGGCGCGGAAGTTGAATGCCAGCGTCAGATATTCGCGGATGGCGCTCTTTTTCTGCCCGGTGCGCTCGTAACTTTGCGCCAATCGGAGGTGAATCTGCAGCAGGCCGGGCGTCAGGCGGGTGGCGCGTTCCCAGTTGCCAATGGCTTTTTCGAGATCGCGCTGCGCCAGATAAATATCGGCTACGCTGATATATTGCTGCGCCGCTTCTTTGAGCCGCCCTAATCGTTCCAGCACATCGGCGCTTTTTTCGAGCGGCAGCGGATCGTCGGGCGAGAGTTGGTGGGCGCGCGTATAGACTTTGAGCGCATCCTGAAAGCGCTTGGCCTGGAGCAGCGCCAAGCCGAGGCTGTTGTGCGCGCGCGGATCGTCGGGAAACTCCTGAATCGCACGGGCATATGCGCCGATCGCAGTCTTCCAATCCTGATCCCAGGCGGCACTGTCGCCACTATCGATCGCCTGCGTGTATATCTCTCGAATGCCAGCCATAACCACCTCGCTTTACATCTACGAATTTTACCTCACCCCCGACCCCTCTCCGTAATCACGGAGAGGGGAGATCTGCGCGATTTCCGTTCGACACACCGCTCAAATCGTGAAAATCATTCAACATCGCGCGGCGAACTGCCCGGTGTGGCTTGCCCCCTTGCCCTGCGGGAGAGGGGGTGAGGACTACCCCATCAACCTGACCAGCACGGCTTTTTGCGCGTGCAACCGATTCTCTGCCTGCGGAAAGATCAGCGCTTGCGGCCCGTCGGCCACCTCGTCCGTGATCTCCAGGCCGCGATGTGCCGGCAGACAGTGCATTACGACTGCGCTTGACGGGGCGGCTTCGAGCAATGCCGCATTAATTTGATAGGGTCGCAGAACACGATGGCGCGTTTCGGTCTGCGCCTCCTGCCCCATGCTCACCCACGTATCGGTGTAGATCACATCGGCCTCGCGCACCGCCTCAACGGGGTCGGTCGTCAGTGCCAGTTCGAGGCCAGACTCGTGGGTCATGCGCAAAAAGTCCGCATCCGGCCCATACTCAACCGGACTCGCCACCGCCAGCGCCATATCGAAGCGCGCCGCCGCCACCGCCAGCGAACGGGTGACATTGTTGCAATCACCCACATAGGCGACTTTAACGCCGTTTAGTCGTCCGAAATGTTCGTAAATGGTTAGAAGATCGGCCATCGTCTGGCACGGGTGCATCCAATCGCTCAGGCCATTGATGACGGGCACGCTGCTGGCCGCCGCCAACTGCCGCATGTGATCGTGCTCGTAGACGCGCGCCATGATGCCCTGCGCATACCCGCTCAGCACCCGCGCCACATCCGGGATGCTCTCGCGCACGCCCAGTCCGATTTCCTGGGGGCTGATGTAGATCGCGTGGCCGCCCAGGTGGAACATGCCCACCTCGAAACTGACGCGCGTGCGCAAAGATGGCTTCTGAAACACCATCGCCAGCGTTTTTCCTGCCAACACTGGACGATTGCCACCCGCGCGCCACTCGCGT
The DNA here is from genome assembly GCA_038230635.1 of Aggregatilineales bacterium. GTDB lineage: Bacteria > Chloroflexota > Anaerolineae > Aggregatilineales > UBA2796 > JBBRMW01. The sequence goes on from JBBRMW010000033.1 coordinate 11,169, forward strand.
TTCAGTTCGACGGCGAGTGTCAGTAAATCGTCGAGTTCGCTGGCTGACCAATCGCTGAGGTCGATAAAGTGTCGCATAGGCCTTTTGCTATTCGCGGGGGGTATTTCGATCGTGTCGATAACTGCGCGTGATTATAACACAATCACCGATTGTCGCACGATTGCAGAACCTTGACGTGTGCATTCAAGTTTGGGGGCAGGATTCGGAAAGGACAGACCGCCCTATCCTCGACCCTGTCCCCACGCAGGCGGTGGGAAAGGGAGCAGACGCCTCGGTGAGTCGCTCGGTAGTACCCGTCGGCTGAAGGACGCGGCGAGGTCGGTCAGTGGTCGGGTGTGACTCCCCTTTCCCCCCGCTTGCGTGGGGGAAAGAGGTGGGGGGATAGAGGGGTTCTATGATCTGCCCCCAAACTTGAATGCACCCAACCTCAACCCCCAGCCCCTCCAAAGAACCTCACCGCCCCCTCTCCAAAAGAACCTCACCCCCCAACCCCCTCTCCGCACGCAGCGAGGGGGCGTCAAACCGCCGAATCCGGTCAGCGCGTCGAGCCGACGGTGGACCGACCACCCCTCTCCGTACTCACGGAGAGGGGCAGGGGGTGAGGTTCTGCAGAAGGTGCAGCATTGCGCAGACCGTGATATAAAAGAGGAATGTCCGAGGCAAGAGGCGATCCGAGCAATGTCTGATTTTGTCGGCAAACGATTGGCACAGGGCAGTTACGAAATCCTGAGCGTACTCGGAACGGGCGGTATGGCGACCGTCTACCGCGCACGCCAACGCTCGATGGATCGGGAAGTGGCGATTAAAGTGATCGCCGGGCAGATCGCGGCCAACCCGGATTTTATCACCCGCTTCAAACGCGAGGCCAGCGTTATCTCCAAACTAGAGCATCCGCATATTCTGCCCGTCTACGATTTTGGCGACGAGGACGGCATTGTTTACCTCGTGATGCGCTTGGTCGATGGCGGCGCGCTCGATACCCGGCTGCGTATTGGGGCGCTGCCAATGGCACAGGCGTCCCGCATGTTCACACAGATCGCCTCCGCGCTGACGTATTCGCACTTGCGCGGCATTGTCCACCGCGATCTGAAGCCCAATAACATCTTGCTTGATAAAACCGACAATCCGTACTTGATGGATTTTGGCATTGCGAAGGTCATCGAATCAGATACGCATCTGACGGCCACCGGGACGATCATGGGCACGCCCGCCTATATGGCCCCCGAACAGTGGCGCGCCGAAGACCTCGACTCGCGCACCGATATTTACGCGCTCGGCATCATGCTCTATCAGATGCTCACCGGAACGCTGCCCTTCAAAGGCGATACGCCTTACGCGCTCATGTATCAGCACATGGATTCGACGCCACCCTCGCCGCTCGTGCTGCGACCAAATCTACCGCGCAGCATCAACGCGGTGCTTGATAAAGCGCTGGCGAAGCGCAAAGAGGATCGCTACAGCTCGGCGGATGAGTTCGCGGCGGCGGTCAACGCGGCGATCAGCAACACGACCACCGTCCCGACCTTCGGCACGGATATGGGCACCGATGCGCTCCCGGATGCGTTGCATATGGGTGGAACTGTCGTCGGCACAGCCGTCAAGCCCGTTACCCGCCCGCCCAGTCTTGTGATCACGACGAATCCGCGTATGCTGATCGCGGCGCGTGCCGATGAAACCGCGTTGGTTACGGATCGGCTGGTCGAACGGCTGCGGCGTTCATTTGGCGAAGCGAACGTGACGCGCGCGCTGGCCGCCACCGATACGGGCGCGATGTCCGCCGAAAACACCGTACCGCCGAACACACGCGGACAACACGATGCGCTCCTGGTTGTGATCGGCCCTGGCTGGCTGAGCAGTATGAAGGCCGGTGAGCGTCGCCTCGACGATCCCACCGATCCGGTGCGACGCGACATTGAAGCGGCGCTGGCCGCACCCAAAATGATCGTGATTCCGCTGCTGATCAACGGTGCGCGGCTGCCCCCACCAGAGGCGCTGCCACCATCGATGCGTGGTTTCGCCGAGCGCGAGCCATTTACCTTGCACAGCAGCGACGACTTCGAATCGGATGCCAAGCTACTGGTCAAAGAGATCGAAGATGGCACGGGCAAGCTCGGCAATCGATCCACGCTGATCGAATCCGCCGTGTCGATCGCCCCGGCGACTCGTCCACGCTTGCCCGTTTTCGTGATTCCAGTGGCGATCGTGGTGATCTTATTGGTCGGCTTCGGCTTATTCGAGGTCGTCGGATTGGGCGGCAAAGGCACATCAACGCCGATCCCGGCCACGTTCACACAGGTAGTTGTATTCGTCGGTGCGGCGCAGCCAACCGATTTGCCAACTGTGCTTCCGGCAACGACTGTGCCCCCGACGGCCATACCGATATTGGCGACACAAGCCGTCACCAGCGCACCCCCGACGAGCGCGCCCACCAGCATCGCCGCAGCCACCGTCGCGGCCACGAGCGTTGCGCCGACGAGTGCTCCGACCGAAAAACCACCTACCTTGCCGCCAACGGTTGCGCCGCCAACGCTCCCGCCTACCACAACTCCACCCACAGTACCGCCAACCGCACCGATTGCCGCCGCGCCAACGCTCCCACCAACGGCGACTTTCAATGGCCCCGTGCTGGCGATCTTCCGCTCTGCCGACGCGATCACGTTTTATGTGACCGGCACGACGACGGTTTCGCTGGTCGGCATCACGATCGAAACCGATACGACGCAGGGGCAGCATCTCAAGGCGCGGCTCGATCAGTATCCGTCGTTCATCGGGCTGCCGTTCACCAAACTCAAGCCGCCGCTGTGCTTTCACCTCGAAAATAAAGGGCAACTTGAGCCGCCGCCCATCCAATGTCGGCAGATTGCACAGGGGCAGCTTTTCACCGAAAAACTGACGCCCGCTAACGTGATTTGGTACGACGAAGCGGCGGGCGAAGCGCGCCCGGTCAACATTACGCGCGACGGAAACAGCCTCGGCCAGTGTTCGGCGACGGCGGTCGAATGCGATCTGCCGCTGGTAAGTTCATGAGGGCGCGTGCGGAAATGATCAGACGAATTCTGCTCCTGGGCGTGGTGTTGGTGCTTGCCGCGTCCGCGTTCGCCACGACTCGCTTGGCCGCCGCCTATCAAACCGACGCTTCGACCATTTTGAAGCTGTTCCGCGATGGCGATTCGTTGACGATCTTCGTCAGCAACGATGGGATCGTGTCGCTGGAAGGGCTGACGATCGAATCGACGGATGCGCAAAGTAACTTGCTGACACTGCGCCTCGATCAGGTGCCTGCCTTCCAGGGTTTGCCGTTCGATCGGATTGTTGCGCCCGCGTGCTTTCATTTCGAGAGCGATCAACACGCGGCGGCCATGCCACTCGAATGTCGGCAAATTCCGGCGACGCACCTGTTCACGGCATTTTTGTCGCCCTCGAATATCATCTGGTACGACAGCACGGCGGATGCGCAGCGCCTGATCACCATCACCAACGGCACGGATGACCCGAATCAGCCGCTGTTGACGTGTCAGGCCGATGCGCCTGAATGCGATCTGGTCTTTGTGCCAGCGATAGGCGCGACTCCGACGCCCGTCCCGACGCAGCCACCGGCCTATCAGGTGATCCCAATCACGGGGCGCGCAATCATACAAAAGCTAACGGCACTGCGCGACGGGCCTGGGCCACAGTACAACATCATCGCCTCGGTCAGCGCGGGCACTTACGACGTCACGGGCAAGAACGGCGAAGGCACGTACTATCAGATCGACTATAACGGCGTCGCGGCCTGGATTTCGGCTTTTTCGCAGACCGTCAGCTTCAAGATCAATGCGGGCGCGACTCCCACAACGGGCGCGGCCATTCCGCTGAACGCGACACTGGTCTACGGACAGACCGTCACGGGCGAACTGACCCGCAACCAGAAGACCGATTATCGCTTCACCGGGCTGGCGGGCGAGGTGATCAGCATCGTCGTTACCAGCAAATTCGATGGACATCTACAACTGTTCAGCAGCACCCATTTCATGCTGATCGAAGACGATAACAGCGGCGGCGGGGTCAGCCCGCGTATCAACGGCTTCACGATTCCGAAAAATGGCGAGTATCACATCGTACTCAGCGGCTACAGTGCGCACGACATCGGCAAATATACACTGGCGCTGCTCAAGGGCAACGTTCAGGCGACACCGAGCGCGGGCAACACGATTAAATATGGTGGCAAACTGACCGACTTTTTGCCGCCCAACGGTCAGGTGACGCTCACCTTCACGGGCGCGGCGGACGATGTGATCAGCATCGAAGTGGTCGCCGATTTCGATAATTACGTGCAGCTTCAGGATGCGAGCGGCACAAAGCTCGTCAGCGACAATAAGGGCGGCGGCAGCGCAGGCGGCCAATATACCTCGTTGATCGATTTGTTTACGCTGCCTGCCGATGGCGACTATCAGATCGTGCTGCGCGGCTTTGCGACATCTAGTTCGGGCACGTTCACGCTCGCCTTGTACCAGAGCTTTTCACCGGGTGAGCAAGTCTCGATCAAGTATGGGCAAACGCTCAATGACCAGATCACGGGCGGTGGGCGCAAGGTATTTGTGTTCGATGCGAAGGCGGGCGATCGGATTACGGTCACGGTGCAGAGCGGCTTCGATGCACACCTGACAATCCGCGATGCACGCGGCGCGCCGGTCGCCGATGATGACGACTCCGGTGGCAATTTGCAGCCCGCCCTGCAAGATTTCACGATCGCCAAAAAAGGCAGCTATTTCCTGGTGATCTTCGGCAACACACCCAGTGATTCGGGGCCGTTCACGGTGGCGCTGACAGCACGCTGAACTGAACCTGCGCCGAAGCCAAGACAGAATCCCGCAGGTGGTGATTCAACCAGGGCGCGCGCAAGGCTCCAAAACGGGTGGGAAAGCCCTCAACCCCCGACCCCTTCCACCTGCGGGAGAGGTGAGGGGGTGAGTGCTCTCCCGCGACTTTGCACATGCCCTGTTGCAGACCCCAGGGCTGTTGCAAAGTCAGGGAGAAGTGTTGAGATCACCATTCACCCCACCCCCTAACCCTTCCCCACTGGCGTGGAGAGGGGGAATCAACCGTCTCCAGGCGCCCCTATCCATGAAATGGGGAGGGGTTGGGGTGGGGTAAACGACTTTGCAAAAGTCCTGGCCCTGTTGCAGACCCGCCCCCCCAGTGCGCCGTCTCGTGATATGATCATGCGATGCGTACTTTGATCTCCTTCATACTCATCCTGATCGCGCTGCTCAGCCTCGGTGTGATCTGCGCGCGCCAGATAGGTCCGTTGGGGCGCTATCCGATCGATTTCGGCAATCGGCGAGCGCCCCCAGAAACGGCGCAATTGACGTTGATGCTGCCCGCCGCATTGGGCGATTTCCGCCGCCAACAGATCATCGAGCCGATGCACGGCGTCGTGGATAATGCGCATCTGATCGCGCGCGGCTCAGCGCTTTATCATCGCCCCGGCGCGGCGAATTCGATCTATCTGGAATTGAAGTTGTACAGCACGCCCGCTGTGGCCGATCTGCTGTTCGACCCCGAAAACTGGCCGCCGCACGCGACCAACCAGGATAAATATTTTGTGCGCGGTTCGCCGATCTCGTACATTTTCACCGAGATACGCAACACCTATCTGGCCTATCAGATCGACTATGTGCGCGGAAGCTGGAACGTCAGCATTCAGAGTTCCAACGATTTGACGGGGCTGCTGACCTTCGCTAATTTGTATCCATATTGAGCGGGCACAGCAAGAACGGGCTGCCACATACGCGGTATTTATTCCGTGCCATGTTGATCAGCAAGCGTTACCCGGATGTTCAGGGTACGTGCAAAGTCAGGGAGAAGTGTTGAGATCACCATTCACCCCACCCCCTAGCCCCCTCCCCACTGGCGTAGAGAGGGGGAATCAACCGTCTCCGGACGCCCCTCTCCATGAAATGGGGAGGGGGTGGGGGTGGGGTAAACGACTTTGCAACAGCCCTACCGGATGCTCCGTGCTGCAGCAGTTATTTTAGTAACTGTCTCAATAATCTTTACCCCCCAAAGTGACCACCTTGTTTTCTGTTAGTCGCGCGCTTTATAACCTCTCATTTATTGCGAAATCTTAAGCATTCGAGTATCCTTGACCGTACTTTCTCAATAATCATTCCCAGCGAGGCGCGATACCGCCTATGACAGACGCACTGCAAATTGATCCCGACGCCGCGCATATCCTGGTCGTGGACGATGAAGGCGCGATTCGATACTCAATCGGCAAAACCCTCCAGAAGATGGGCTATCAGGTGAGCGCGGCGGCCAGTGGCGAAGAAGCGCTGAAGCTCATCAGCGAGCAGAGTTTTGACGTGATTTTGTCTGACATCCGAATGCCGGGTTTGACGGGCGTCGAACTGTTGGCGCGCATTAAAGATATTGCGCCGGAAGCGGTCGTAATCCTGATGACGGGCTACGCCAGCATGGGCACGGCCATCGAATCACTGCGGTTGGGCGCGCATGATTATTTGATCAAGCCGAGCAGCAATTCCGATATTCGGATGAGTGTCCAGCGCGGATTGGAACGGGCGCGCGATATTCAACGGCATCGTGTGCTGCTGACCGAAATTCAGCACAATCTGAAAGAATTGACGGGGGGAGACACAAACAGCCACAACAACGCGGCAGGCGCGGCTGCGGCATCTAATGCGCCGACCCTAGCGCCTTCTGCACCCATGACGCTCGGCCCGCTGACGATTTACCCCGGTCGTTATGAGATCAAAGTCGCGGATAAAACGATCCCGCTGACGCCCACCGAGTTCGACTTGCTGCTCTATCTGGCCGCGCATCGTGGGCGAGTCGTGCCGTGCCTGGAACTGGTGCGCGAAGTGCGTGGTTATGCGGTCGAGGAGAGCGAAGCGCGCGAAGTGATCCGTCCCCATATCAGTAATTTGCGCCGCAAGCTGGAAAAGACCGGACAAGACCCGGATTTGATCATGAACGTGCGCGGGATCGGCTATCGATTGGCCGATCCGAACGAAGCCTGATGCGTGCTGCGAGGCTGGCGCTGATCATCCCTCTGTTGATGCTGTCGATGATTCCATTCTGGTCACGGCCAAACTCGGAGATGAGCACATTGATCGAGTCGATGAGTCTGGAACAGCGCGTGGGCCAGGTGTTCATGGTGAGCGCCAACGGCCAGGGCGTCAGTGATACGGTGCGCGCATTTTTGACGGAAGTCATGCCCGGCGGAGTCGCGTTGTTCAGCGACAATGGCGGCGATCCCGCGCAAACGACGGCTTCGGTGAACGCTTGGCAAGCGGTCGCCACGACGATCGGCGCGCATATTCCGCTGCTCACCGCGATCGACCAGGAGGGCGGCCCGGTGACGCGCCTCGCCGATGGCTTTTCGACCATCCCCGCTGGCTGGTTGATCGGTGCGCTGCCCGTCGATCGGGTACGCAAGGTCGGGCAGATCGTGGGGCAGGAATTGGGCGCGGTCGGGATCAACATGAATCTCGCGCCCGTCACCGATGTGCAGACCATTCCCGATAATTCCGTGATGAATGGGCGCACCTTTGGTTCGGATGCAGGGCGCGTTGGGGCTGCTGCCGGCGCGCTCGATCAGGGGTTGGCGGATGGTGGTGTGATCGGCGTACTCAAGCATTTTCCGGGGCATGGCGACGCCTCCGATAGCCACGTCGTGCTGCCCACCGTGCTCGATCCGCTCGATCGGGTGCAGGCCGTCGAACTCGAAGCGTTTCGGATCGCCATTCGCGGCGGTGCGGAAGCGGTCATGGTCGGCCATCTCGTCTATCCTGCGCTCGATCCGACGCCCGGTTTGCCCGCCTCCCTGTCGCCACGTATCATCGGCGATGTGCTGCGCGGTCAGCTCGGATTCGATGGTTTGATCATGACGGACGCGATGGATATGGGCGCGATCGTCGAGAATTTTGGGCGCGGCGACTCGGCGGTACTGGCGCTGAAGGCAGGCGTCGATCTGGTGGTGACGGGGCCGCACATGCCGCTCGATGGTCAACGCGAAATGGTTCATGCGGTGCTGAATGCCATCAAGAAAGGTGATCTGTCCGAGGCGCGCTTGAATGAGGCGGTCGGGCGGGTACTGGCGCTGAAAGCCAAGCATGGCCTCTTGACGTGGCTGCCGCCCGATCCGACGAGGGCAGCGGCACGAGTCGATCAGGTGACGCATCAAGCCGCGCTGGACGCAATCTTCGCCGACGGGATCACGATCGCACGTGATACGGGCGGTCTGCTGCCCCTCAAGAGGAGCGGTACGCATACGCTGGTTCTCTACCCGGCCATCTATCCCTCGCTGCAACGGGTGCTCGCCGCGCACGACCCGGCGATCAAGGCGCTGTCTTTTGCGCAAGCACCCGGTGATGACGAGATCGGCGCGGCGCGAGTCGCCGGACGCGCTGCCGATGTGATCATCGCGTTCACGCTCGACGCCGCCCATCAGCCGCGCCAAGCTGCTCTAATCAATGCGCTGCCGCCGGGTAAGACGATCGTAGTGGCGCTCCAAAACCCCTACGATTACAGCCAGTTTCCGGCGGTGGCGGGATATGTACTGACGTATATGCCGATGCCCGCCGCTTTCCCGGCGATTGGCGATGTTTTGTACGGCGCACGGCAAGCGCACGGCGTATTGCCGGTCACGCTCTCGATAGATTTGAAGGCGGGCACAGCCTTTCAGCCGCCGTCTTGAGGAGGATTCAATATGTGTGGACGCTTTACCGTAACGAACGTTGATCCAAACGCCATCGCCGAAACGTTCAATCTGAGCCAGCCACCAACGGCGCTGGTGGCACGCTACAATGTCGCGCCGACGCAGCCGATTGCCACCATCATCCGCGATGAGGCCGGGCAGAATCAACTGGCCTGGATGCGCTGGGGACTCGTGCCATCGTGGTCAAAAGATATGCACGGCGCGGCGAAGATGATCAACGCGCGCGCCGAAACGGTCGCCGACAAGCCCGCCTATCGCGCCGCGCTGAGCAAACGCCGCTGCTTGATCGTGGCCGATGGTTTTTACGAATGGCACGTCAACGACGACGGCAGCAAAACGCCCATGTATATTCGTCTGACCAATGGCACGCTTTTCGGGATAGCGGGACTCTGGGAACGCTGGACGAATCCCGAAGATGGCGAGATCGTTACAAGCTGCGCGCTGATCACCACGACGCCGAACGCGCTGATGGAGTCGATCCATAATCGGATGCCCGTGATTATGCCGCACGCCGCGTATGATACCTGGCTCGATTACAAGCAGACCGATGGCAAACAGGTGACGCCGCTGCTGATACCCTATCCCGCCGATCAGATGATCGCCTATGCGGTGTCCGCCCGTGTCAACAATCCGCGCAGCGATGAGCCATCGTTGGTCGCGCGGGCGGCTGAGGTGTGAAAAAGCACGGGCCGTGCTTTGCAGATCAGGGCTTTTGCAAAGTCAGCAAGAACCATGAAGACGCCCATTTACCCCACCCCCTAAACCCCTCCCCACTGGCGTGGAGAGGGGGAATCACCGCCTCCGGACTCCCCTCTCCATGAAATGGGGAGGGGCTGGAGGTGGGGTTAACGGACTTTGCAAATGCCGCGCTTTGCAGACACACCATAATCCGACAACCAAAAAAGGCGGGCGACCACACTTGGATCGCCCGCCTTTCCCATCGTGATTGCTGGTTGACTGAAGATCGGCGAATAAACTTCGCCGAAGATCGCTTCAGTTAGTTGTTATCCTTGCCGCGCGGATCCGTTCCATTGGCGTCCTTACCCAGTGGATTGGACGGGCCGCCCGCACCCTGAACCTTGCGCAGATCGGCTTCGGACAGGTTGCCCCACAGATCATCGATAGCAGTTTGCAGTTCGCCCGCGTTGAAGCTGAAACCTGCGTGCGCCGCGATGCCGACGACCTTCTGCGTATCCCAATCAACCGCGTTGAGTTGATTCTGGAGTTCCGGGTTCGATTCAACGGTCTTCAAGAATGATTTGGCGTTGCCCATGATTATGTGTTTCTCCATGCTACAAATTGTTGCGTCGATTATTTAGTGTATGCAAAAAGCCAAAAAGTGTCAATCGTTTTACGTTCTTTATACAGATTTTATGACACTTTTGCGATCAGTGTGAAGATTGTATAAATTTCTTCGGGGCGATCACCTTCGTCCCGACACCAAACTTCGCCAAAGGCGTGTCTGCAAAGTGTTTGGGCGGCTGACCCCTCTCCCCAACCCTCTCCCACGCAGGCGGGGCGAGGGGCTTGACTCCCCTTTTCCCCCGCTTGCGTGGGGGAAAAGGGCCGGGGGATAGAGGGGTTTGCAGACACGCCCTCGTTCTACAACCGAAATTATGCAGCGATAGCCGCAGTGGGTATGGGCTGGCTTCCCCCTCTCCGTGAGGACGGAGAGGGGGACTGAGGGGGTGAGGTAAATCTGTCGCATTTGATGGGTCAAATCGTAAGTTCGGTTGTAGTACTAGAACGGGCAAAACTCCTGAAGGCTGTAGACGTGGTTGGCATAACCATAGCTGTTCATGGCGGCCAACAGATCGGGACGTGCGTTCAGGAAGTCGATCGCGGCGGCGCACACCTTTTTGAGCGATCGAAACTTCTTATAAGCATCCATGAACGCATTACCAAGCATACTCCAGCCTTCGCCAGGGCTGCCCGGCGGATTCTCTGTGCCCAGCAGATTAAGCATATCCGTAGCACGACTGGTCGAGCGCAGCGCCGCATACGCCACCAGTTTGCGAAAGGCGCTGTACCCGCGCAGGGTGGTCAGTTCGTTCGGATCGAACCAAGGCTGCAAATAGGGGTCGTCACGGGCGCGATCGTAGAGCTTGAGTGAGGCGCGGAAATCGCCTTGCTCGAACGCAAAATCGGCGTCGTAAACGGCGTGAATTCGATAGATCGGCGCGTCCCAACGCAGTTGCGACGAAATATAATTGACGCCGTTCCAATCCCAGACTTCCGTATGATGACGCGGCGGGCCAGCATTTACATCGTTGGGCGGGCTGTTGATCAGAGATACTTCGAGTATGCCATCGCCGTCCACATCACTGATTGTCACCTTGGCATTTGTCGCATCGATCGGCAGATCGTTGAGCGGCGCAAACGCCCCGGTCAAGCTGTTCCATTCGAGGATTTGCATCGTCTGCGTGCAGTTTCCGCCCGCGCACAACTGCTGCGTGAACGCGATCTGGGCGCGGCCATCCCCGTTCATATTGCCGACGCGCTTCAACTCCGGCAGCATCGAGACGGAACTGAATTGCGTGCTGAACAGCAGCCGATAACCCTTCTGCGCGCAGCCGAAGATCATCAACTGACCGGGCGACGGCGCATTCGCACGATAATAGGTGGGATCGAGCACATCCACGATGATGTCTTTGACGCCATCGCCCGTCAGATCGGTATCCGTCTGCAATACGCCGTGCCCATCGGTCAGCGCGCCCCACGCGCGCAGCGTGGATTCCAGGGTGGTCGTTGCACCGCCCGCCGAGAGATACAGGCCGATCGCCTGCGCGTACAAGCTGAAACTGGCGGGCCGCAGCGGTGGCAGCGGATTTCCCGGCGGCGGGCAGTCATTCGGCTGAAAAACGGGCGCAATAAAGGTGGCACGCGCCGTCGCGGTGGCCGCCTGGAACGTGGCGAAAGCGGCGGTGGCGGTCTCGACGGGGGCGACCGCACTGCCGAAGGGCGTGGCCGTCACCGCGCCGCTGTTCGTATTAACGCCACCGGGGGGCGTGACCAGCCAGACCGAGATGCGTCCGCCCGCCGTCGCGGTGGCGAAGGGCACAAAAGTTGGCGTGGGATTGTTGACGCCCTGCCCGATCAAATCACTGGACGAGCAAGCGAGCACCGCCGTTCCGAGCACCGCGAGCACAATCAACAAAAAACGAGACGATCGGATCAATGCCATAACTTTCCATTACACCGGGTGGTCTGATTATCCCCAATCAAATGCGCCCATGCCACCTCGCCCCCCAGCTCTTTTCGGGGTAGGTATTTTTAATTGAGAGGACGAATAACGGACGCAGCAAGCCGCACCCGTCTTATAATCCAGTTTCAGTAGATCACAATTTCGCGGGAAAACCCCTCTATCCCCCGGCCCCTTTCCCCCATGCAAGCGGTGGGAACGGGGAGATAATACCGGTTCCGGTTAAAGACTATCGCACCCGCGCGTGCGACTCCCCCTCTCCGTGATGACGGAGAGGGGGCCGGGGGGTGAGGTCAATGCCCCCATTTTCATGAGAGTTGAATCACTGCGTGGGCAGGCGCGCCAACAATTCGGCGATCACATCGTCGGTTTTGACGCCTTCGGCCTGCCCCTCGAAGTTGAGCAACAAGCGATGGCGCAGGGCTGCCGTCGCAATGGCCTTGACATCCTCGAAGGCCACATTGTAACGACCAGATAACAGCGCATTGATTTTGCTGCCCAAAATGAGCGCTTGCGCACCGCGCGGACTCGCCCCATACCGAACGTACTTTTTCACGCCGTCCGAAGCCGCCTCTTGATTCGGGTGGGTGGCGACGATCAGGCGTGCCACATACTCGCTGACGTGCGAAGCGACGGGTACGCGCCGCGCCAGATCGCCCATGCGGATAATGGTCGCGCCGTCGGCAATTGGCTCGATCGCCGCACCGTCCGCGCCCGTCGTGCGGCTCAGGATTTCGATCAGTTCCGTCGTTGAGGGGAAGTTGACGTTGACCTTGAACATGAAGCGATCAAGCTGCGCCTCTGGCAGCGGGTAGGTGCCTTCCATTTCGAGCGGGTTCTGGGTAGCCAGGACGAAAAACGGCGCTTCGAGTCGATAGGTTTTGTTGCCGGAAGTGACAGTCTTTTCCTGCATCGCCTCCAGCAGTGCGGATTGCGTTTTGGGCGTGGCGCGGTTGATCTCGTCGGCGAGCACCAGATTGGCGAAGATCGGCCCCGCCTGAAAACGGAACATACGCCGCCCGTCGTCGCCGTCTTCCATCATGTTTGTACCCGTGATGTCCGCGGGCATCAGATCGGGCGTGAACTGCACGCGCGAAAATTTCAGGTTGAGCGCCTCGCCGAGCGTGCGGATCAACATCGTTTTGCCGAGGCCGGGTACGCCTTCGAGCAAGGTATGGCCGCCTGCGATCACACTGATCAGCACGAGCCGCATCACATCTTGCTGACCGACGATGACTCGATTGACCTGATTGACGATCGCGTCTGCTGTCGTCCGAAAGCTCTCCACATCCAGCGTTTCACTGGTGGCTGGCAGGGTCATAAAAAACGCTCCAAGATGATTGACATTGTTTTCAAAACTTGAACTTCGCGCCGACTTGATCGCCATGCTCATTGATTGGGATGGCGTCGAGGGGCAGCCGCGATCCTACCAGGATGATAATGAATCCCTCGCTGTTGATCTGAGCAGGTTGGTTGCCATTTGGCGTAAACTCCACCGAAACGGCCACAATCCGCGTATCCAGCGCGCGGCCAGCGATGATCGTGTAGCTTTTGCCGTCGGCAGCAGCTTCGACGCCCGCCACAGCGATCAGGGTTTGGCCGGGGACTCCGCACCGCGCCACCACCTTTGCCCGGAAAATATACCGCACACATGGGTTATTGGCGGCGTCGTGTAAAAACAGCACGGCCACTTGCTCCGGCCCGACTGCCGCCTGCTGCCACACCCGATCCGCTGCTGGCGGATACGCGCTGATCCCGGCGTTGGCCGGGTTGACCGTCGGCTGTTGGGCAATAGGCGGTGCGGTCGTTGCCCCTGCGATGGGTGGGATGGCAGTCGCCAGCGTGGGCACGCCTCCCGGCACGCTGGCAATGGGCGTGGCGGGTTGGATGCAGCCCACCAAAACGAGGCTCAAGATCAAAAGCAGCGCACTCGTTCGGGCGGTGCGCTGCCAACGTTTAACACGTCGTGATCGTTTTGGAGGAGTGCTACTTGGACTGCAAGCCGCTGAAATAATCATGAATTATCCCGCGCAAGCCGATCGGCACATGGTCGCTGTCCATTGCCTGATTCGCCTGCGAAGATGCCGTATTCACCACTTGACCGAGCGGAACCGTCGCCGATCCACCATCGGCAGGATTGACATAATTGCCGGGCTGCGCCACCGTATCACCTGGGTTGCCGTTGCCCTGGGGGTTGAGCGTTTGCCCACCCGTGCCACCGACGAACGAGGGCGCGTAGACGTGTTCGTTGCTCACTACGGAGCCGTTGCTGTGCCCATTATCGGTGGGCATCGTATTGCCATTCGGATTCGCGTTAGGCGAGCCGTTGGTGACGTTGCTGCCACCGCCACCGGGACCCTGTCCCGCGCCGCCGCCATTCGATCCGCCGGATGAACTCGACGAACTCGATGATGGGTCGCCATTGCCCTGACCCGTACCCGATCCTTGCGCCGGGTTTTTGCCATCGCCATTTCCAGCCCCTGACCCATCTGTGGCATTGCCCAACTGTGCGCCACCCGACTTGCCGCCGGGCTGCTGACCCTGCCCGTCGCCGGGTTGCTGACCCTGACCGGGTTGCTGGCCTTGCCCGCCACCGGGCTGCTGACCTTGCCCCGGCTGCTGGCCTTGACCGCCACCGGGCTGCTGACCCTGACCGGGTTGTTGACCTTGCCCCGGCTGGCCGGATTGCGATCCAGCTTGTGCGACTTGTGCGCTCGCTTGTGCCACTTGACTCGCGGCATTCTGGGCGGCCTGCGAGAGCGGCGTATTGGCAAGCTGGCTGCCCTGCGCGCTGAGCGCGTTCGCGGCGTTTTGGAGCGCAGCTTGCGCGCCCGCTTTATCACCCGCCCGGAGCGCACTGGCGGCGGCGTGTAAAGCTGCTGCGGCGGCGGCATTTGATCCGGCCAGTGCGTTGGCGGCGGAATCGAGCGCATTGGCGGAATCGGCGGCCTGGGCGCTGCTCATCTGGGCGACCTGTCCGCTCAATGCACTGAGTGACGCTGCCGCGCCCGGTAGATTGCCTTTTTGCAGAGCAGCACCCGCCGCCGCCGTCTGCGCATTACTGCCCAGTGCTGCACCCGCCCCCTGGAGCGCGCCTTGCTGCGTCGGCGTCAACGGGGTTTGACTATTGGCGAGCGCCGTTTGCGCACTGGACAGCGCCGCCACCGCTTCCGCTTGGCTGACGCCGGGCTGTTGCAACTGGCGGATCGCATCATCCACGATTTTCGACAAGTTCAGTTTATCGGCATCGCTGAGCGCCGCATTCGTTTGAATATCCTGCTTGATCTGCTGCAACTGCTGGACTTGCTGCGCGACGGCGGCAGCTATCGCATTTTGTTGTGCGACCACATCCGTCTGTGTATTGGGCAGCCCAATCGCCAGCCCGCACAGAACCATTAAGGCAACCGTCGCCAAGAGTTCACGCCGCCGCCATTCGATCGGCAAGAATGCGCGTGCCCGCACCGCTTGCGCGTGGTGCAGAGCGTCGTCAATTTGCAGCCTGCTCACATATTCAGGCGCGTTTAGCCCGATCTCCAATGCCGTGCTGACCCGCTCACGCAGCCCAAAACGCAGATCGAAATCACGTGCCGAGCGAAGCATCGTGCGCGGCCACAGCCATACGCCGATCAGTGCGGCGATACCCGCGATCACGCTGATGATGGCAACGGCGGCGACTTCTTGCGACGGCAGCAGCAAAGGCCGCCAGCGCGCAAGCAAGGCCAAAACCAAGCTGAGCGCCAAGCCTGCCAGCAAACCGCGCGGCAGCCAGATCGCGGATTGAATCAGCCGCAAGCGCCGATCCCAACTTGTGATCAGGCTTCCGAGCGCGTCCAGCGCATGGCTTACACGCGGCGATTGGGAAATCTCAGGCGGGCGATCCAGGGAATCGCCTTGTAGCGGGAAGGTGCTCATTGGCGTGCCGCGCTTTCAATCCGTTTCACGCGCCCGATCGCCAACCGGATCAGAAGGGCTGACAGCAGCAGGTAAAAGATCGAATAGACGATCCAGGGCGATACGAGTGAGATGGTGATGCTGCCGTTATTGCCGTTGATCACCTGTGTGAAGTATCCGACATGATGATTGCTAACCAACAGCTGCCAAGTGACGGCAGCGGTCGCCATTGGATTGGTGCAGATCAGCCCACCAATGATATAGGTGAGCAGCGCCTCCACTGCTGGCGGCTGATTTCCCCCGAACAAGGACGCATCGAACGCGCCGATCACCAGCGAAATGATCAATAGCATCAGCGGAAAGCCGATCATGATCATCATAGCGACGCCATAGGTGGCTATGTTGGCGACTTGCGTGCGTCGGGAGCGCGCCGAAAAATACACGCCAAACGAACCGAGCGCGATCGCCGTCACCATTAATATCACGAAGGCCAGAATCAATTCACCTTCGCCGATGCCACCAAACAAAAAAGCCACGCCCTGCAACGGAATCGCCGCGAGCAGCAGCAGCAGCACGTAGGCCAGCGCCGAGCCGAGTTTGCCAAGCACCAATGCGCGCGGGGTGATCAGCGTGGTGCGCAGCAAATCGTAAGTTTGGCGCTCACGTTCACCCGTAATGGAGCCGGAAGTGAAGGCCGGGACGATCCCCGTGATGAGGAACAACTCCAGGCCAACGACACCCAAAAACAGACTCTGCCCGATACGCCCGGATTGTGTGGAAACCCCATACAGCGAAGTAGAGGCCGCGAGCAGGTAAATCAATACCGCGAAGCCGGACACCAACAGCAGGAACACCGTCATCACGACAAACGCACGCGCGCCACGCATTCTGCCGCGAAGCTCCTTCAACGCCACCGGGTTCATTTTCAGCATTCAATACACCCCAGCCCGCTTTTATCCAGTAGCAGGATTATACCACCGTTCGCGGTGGATGCGCGCCCATAAAGGATTTTGAACATTCCCAGGGGGCATTCAGAATTAGGGGCGAGGGATGCGCTTTGGCTGAAGGCCATCGCCTAGCGGACGAGGCAGGCCTCGTCCGTCTCGAAAGGGCATCGCCAGGGAAAAGCCATTCGGTACGACTCGCCCCCAGCCCTGAATGCACCCCATTCCCAAACCCGCGATGTCTCAAAAATAAGAAGGGCGTATAATTTGCGATCACGCAGGCAGGCTTTCAGGTTCGGGGGTGATTTCGATGCTCGCAACCGTTCAATCCGGCGCACTGGCTGGCCTTGAGGCTGAAGACATCAAAGTTGAGGTCGATTATAACGCGCGCGCCATGACCGGCTTCACCATCGTCGGGCTGCCCGATACGGCGGTGCAGGAGAGCCGCGAGCGCGTTCGCAGCGCGATCCGCAATCGCGGGCTGAACTTTCCCATGAAAAGATACCTCGTAAATTTGAGTCCTGCCGACGTGCGCAAGGAAGGCCCCGCATATGACCTGCCGATTGCGATGGGAGTCCTGGCGGCCACCGAGCAAATTCCCCTCGAATGTTTGCAGAATGCGATGTTTGTGGGCGAACTTTCGCTCGATGGATCATTGCGGCATGTGCGCGGCGCGTTATCCTACGCCTATCTGGCGAAATCGCTGGGTCTGCGCACGCTCTACATTCCCGATTGTGACGCGGCGGAAGCGGCATTGGTCGATGGCATCGACGTGATTCCCGTGCCGACGTTGGGACACTTGGTCGAGCACATTTTCCAATTGAATCCGATCCCGCCGCTCGATCGTACCCAACTCACCTTTGCGGTCGAACCGAGCAATGAGCGGCTGGTCGATTTTTCAAGCATCAAGGGGCAAGAATATATAAAACGGGCGATGGAGATTGTCGCGGCAGGCGGCCACCATGCCCTGTTATCGGGTCCGCCGGGATCGGGCAAAACACTGATCGCCCGCGCCCTGCCGGGTATCTTGCCCGCGCTCACCCTGGATGAAGCCCTGGAAATCACGCGGATTTACTCGGTGGCCGACAACTTGCCGCGGGGCAAGACATTGGCGCAACGTCGCCCGTTTCGCGCGCCCCATCACACCATCAGTGAGGCGGGATTGATAGGCGGCGGCAGCATTCCGCGTCCGGGCGAAATCACGATGGCGCATCGCGGCGTTCTGTACCTCGACGAGATTTTGGAAATGGGGCACTCGCTCGAAGTGCTGCGGCAGCCGCTCGAAGATAAGGTTGTGACGATAAGCCGCGTGCGTGGCACAACTACCTTCCCCGCCAACATCGTCCTCGTGGCGTCAATGAATCCCTGTCCGTGCGGCTATCGTGGCGATCTGCTGCGCGCTTGCACATGCAGCGAAGGGCAAGTGCGCAAGTATCAGCAGCGCATCAGTGGCCCCATGCTCGATCGGTTCGATATTCAACTCGATGTGCAGCGCGTCGATTTTGAAAAGTTGACGGACGCACGGCGTGGCGAACCTTCGGCAGTGGTGCGGGAGCGCGTCGAGGCCGCCCGTGCCCGGCAGCGCGATCGTCACAAAGATTTGGCGGGTATCCTGACCAATAGCGATCTGGGTGCGGGCGAGATCGACCAGTTCTGCGTGATGGAGGAGTCGGCGGGGCTACTGCTGAAGGCGGCCATGCGAAAGCTGCAACTGAGCGCCCGCGCCTACCATCGCGTGATCAAAGTCAGCCGCACGATTGCGGATTTGGCGGCCAGCGAGATCATCCGCACCGAGCACGTCGCCGAGGCGGTTCAGTACCGATCGCGGATGCTGCTGACATGAGGATTGCCGGGGACTAAACGTGTCACACGTTGAAGAACCTCACCCCCCAACCCCCTCTCTGCACGCAGCGACGGGGAGTCATTGCGGTTTCATTAGGATCGCCCTAGACTTCAGAGTTTTTCAGGAGACCCAGGCCGCGATTAATCAACAGATACGCAACCAACAAGCCGATGCTCATCGACGCAATAGCAATTCGCCATGCAATAACATAGGTAGAGATTGCGCCGCCTATCCAAAAAATCAACGGAAGGAAATAAAGCAAGGGAACAACGACTGTTGCCAATCCAATCGGCACAATAATCTTGCGCAAATAAGGCTTCGCGTAAAACAAGGTGGCTCCCAATAAGGTAAGCGAGATTGCGCCAGCCAAGACCATAAAAGGGGACATCAGGATAAGAGCAAGCTCATCAACTATCCCGTTAAATAGTGTTGGAAAACCACTCGGCAATAGCCAAGCAGCCCATGCTACAATCACCCCGGCTATTCTACGGTCGAAATGTTTTCCTCTAAATGGAATAATCGTGGCAGGTGTCAACAGGATAAGCATGAGCGCCATGATACCATCGTCAAGGATAGAAAATTTAACCAAGCCGCTTTTTACCTGATTGAGACCATCTACTTGATAGCTACTCACCTGTCTCCACGTCCACTCTCCACTCGGATCGCGTACTAAAACTCCATTATTTCCCATCGCCACGAATAGACGACCATTCAGTGGGTCGATCAAGGCACCAAGCGGGCCATTGGATGGGGAGTGCGGTAAACCCAAGTATTGTGATGAATAGGCGCGGCCTTTATACCACATCGTATGTGAATCAGAAGATAAGCCCGACACGTCAAGATCGGTGTGCCAAGTCTGACCATTATCATCAGATCGTTCTATCGATTGCCCCGGTTGGAAACGATAAATAGCGCCCACTTGGGAGGGATCGGGGATTTGCCAGGGTTGCTCATGCGATTTGCAAGGCGAGGAAGCGTAATTGGAGAATTCTGTGTCAGATTGGTACGACCAAGTTTTTCCCTGATCATTGCTGAAAAAGTTGGTAATGAAGCCTGATATGTTACTACTGGCACCTGATGCTTCATTACCAACTTTTTCAGCAATGATCAGGGAAAAA
>JBBRMW010000034.1:0-30648 GCA_038230635.1 Aggregatilineales bacterium
AGCGCTGGTGCTGCTCAACGGTTGGACCGCCTTGCGTCTCTTGGCAACGCCTAACTTTGAGGCCGGTCCCATCCGCTGGATACCTACCCAGTTTCAACTTCCTCGCTTTATTGCCTTTTTACGCCGTGCCATTGAACGTGCCTATGGAACTACCGATGCCATCCCCATATACACCTTCTAAACCAATTTTCGATCTACTGGACTATGCTTTACAAGGATTTCAACTACGCCATGTTTCGATTTCTACCGGTAGAAGCGTGAAATTGTCCTCACAAACTTTGAACCATTTTCGCTGCGAGGAGTCATCAAACAAGAAGTCGTAAATGAACTTGTGATGATGGTAATCCAACAGAGTCTCTGATGGCAGCGCCTCTTCTCAGTGAGACAAAGTGGGGAGAACGAGTGTAACAATGGCGGCACACGAGTCAAAACCTAGTACAAGATTTCAAGTCACTTTGACAGAGAATCCCAAAAATGATTAAGATTCCAACCGCGCTTTCCGAAATCTTAGGAACATTGTCAGCGCAACAGCGACGCCTCTTTGCTTGTGATTGTGCCGAACACGTGCTCCCCTATTTTGAGCGATTTCGACCGCTAGACAAACGCCCGCGAATAGCAATTGAAGTGGCTCGTCAATATGCATCGGAAAAAGTAGGCCGACAGGAACTTTATACGGCAAGTGGGGATGCAGAGGGTGCAGCCTGGGAAGCTGCAGATGTAGCCTGGATAGCTCTACCTGAGGGGTATATATCCTCAGCCACTAGATGATGCAGCGGCAGCAGCAGCAACTGCCGAAGGATGTACCTTAACAGATTTAGAGAATGCCGTTTGGTCAGCGGCAAATACAGCTATCGAAGTCGTGGTAACGGCGGCAGTGGGAATAGAGGCCGCTGATGCAGTTTGGCGCGGGGATGAGGGAATACTTGATGCCGCGATGTTGCGAACCTACCGAGAGGCTGAGGCTCAAGAGCGTGCTTGGCAATTAGAACAGGCTCTACGATATGTTGCGGTGAATTCTGAAAACCATTAAGTTAAACTTGGTCCGTTTTGCTTATTGACTTTCCGCTTGAGGTTTAGCGCTCAAAAAGTATCCGCGCGGTTCCTCGGTGCAAAATGTTTATTGCATGGCTATAGCCGGACATCATGCGGCGGATCGGCTGAGTCATCCAATCCTGCCCTAGCCTCTGGTATTCATTGAGTATACACAAGCTCTTTGCCATCAATAGCACGATCTATTTATGCAGCCATGGTTGACTTGGCACACTGGGTTGCAGGTAAGTCAAACATGCTTTGGCAGGCTACTTTTGAATTTTTTATGACAGGTTATTTGCAGATATAAAACGTCAGAAGTTGCCGAAAAGATGTCACCTTTTCAGGGTCAACGCTTACGCGGCGCGGGAGCGCCACTGCCACTACAGACGGCGGATCCATTTGTCCACATCACAGAATCAGACGAGTGCCGTTGATTCTGATCCCAGGCAGCCTTACAGAGATTGCAAGCCATGTACCACACATAGAAATCATCCGTTTACAGGCAAGCCCCACAATGTCAGCTATGCCGATCGTTCGCATAGCCAAGAAAGTCCGATTCACAGCCAATGCGCTTCATCCCACTCTACCAAGAACGACTTGTACCTTCCCAGGGAATGGCTGGTT
This sequence comes from Aggregatilineales bacterium, assembly GCA_038230635.1. GTDB lineage: Bacteria > Chloroflexota > Anaerolineae > Aggregatilineales > UBA2796 > JBBRMW01. Next base: position 1,657 of record JBBRMW010000034.1, read on the forward strand.
ATCCCTGGATTCCACCGGTAGAAATCGGTCTGATTTGGTCATCATTAGCCCCACTAAATATCAGAGTCGTCATCCTCTGTCTCAACATTGTGCGCCTCCTCAGACAATTTTCCACGCCGCCGCGCGTCTATAGCTGCGGCTTTGCTTTTGTTAGTGGCTAATTGCTTGAATGAATTCATGAAGTTCACTGCATACTTGGCGTCCTCACTGTCGAACTCTTCAGAATCATCATCATCGCCACCAAGAGCGGCGACACGCGCGACCTGGGTGTTTTTTGCTATCTCTCGCAGCGTGCTCAGCACCAAACTCTGAAGTTTGTCCATCCTAGCGTCGATATGCTGAGAGATTTGCCGCTCAGCCCATTCACCTGTTCTCGGAAACATATCTGGCTCATCCCCATTGAGCTTCAAGATGGCGTCGGTCACAACTTCTTGAAAATTGTGACCTTGATTTGCGTGTTCTTCGAGCAGTTCAATAACCCGCTTATGCGTCTCGTGCATAACTGGATTAAAGCGCGCGGAGTAAGTTATAGAATTTGGCATATATGCTCTGTCACTGGTTCAGTACGGCGCTGTCGATAAGCTGAGCCAGCTTACCTGCACCAATTGCGTTGCTATAGATAGCTAGTTCGTCCTGATCATTGCTCGCAAAGATATGTCCCACATCAGGAAATGTCTCAGCTAGAAGCGCGCGCATAGTGATCGGACCGCCGCCCGTCCATAGAATTTGCTGATAATTTGCCATGCCGCCCGATTCGTCGAAACGATCTGAGATTTGAGTTAATAGGGGAGCGGACGCTTCATCTGCCAGCGTTTTGCAATTCAGCTTACGGCGGTTTCCGTAGGGGTATTTCCCGCTCATGAACGCAGCCGTGAGCAGTTGCGGATCGATTTGCCTGTTCGACTGGAACTCTTCCATGTACGTTGTGCGTAGGAGGGATTCAAAGCGCTTCATTACGTCATTCAGTCCCATCGGGATGCTTTCCAGGCTGTATGTATCAATCGATCCATTGGGATTGATTGTGGCATTATCGAATGTCCCGCCTCCCAGATCGCCGATCCACGTCTGACGACCCTTGAGCGGATTGCCCTTACGAGGAAGGCCGTTCAGCGTGAGGATAACATTTGCGAAGCCGCCCAGTGGTTCGTTGAACGTGTCAACAGAATTTGCCTGAAAGTCAAACACGCCATGCGCACACTCGACATGATACTTGGACGTTCCGATTCCCACCAACACCTCAGAAAACCGCTCATCGCGCGGCGGGTGTCCTAAGAATAGTGCAATGTCCTCATCTGACTGACGCAGCGCCTCAGCCATGATACATGCAATGCCAACGCCGTAGTATTCCATCTTGTAGCGCGCCGCACCAGACTTGCGCTGCACAACGTGAGCGCGAGCATCGTCACCAATTAGATAGGGAACGCCGTTGACGCGGAAGTATCCGGCAGGGATCACGGTCCCGCCTCGCGTGTCAGCCTTCCAATCACTGTCCCCGATTTTCACAAGGGCGTGGTACATACTGCCGAACTTTGCACGGCGGCGTGCCTCTTTGTTTCGGTCAAACGGAGGAAGTGCCCACTTCCAATAAGCATTCCCGAAATCGATCACTACGAACGGACCTGTACCTAGCATTTGCGTCCCTTTCCTAAAATGTTTACGGCATATAAACCATGTTTACTAGATGTAAACGTGGTATCATCATGAACGATGTGGGTCGATATCACATGTCAAAGAGATAAGGCGCGATGATGACAAGTCGTATTGGATATTGATGCGTGTCCATCGGTGTCGTCATTGATGGCGGTGCGTCCAGCGTGACGATCGATGGTGCAGCCGCATTCGGGGTCTTCAACATCACGAGCGATGGGGTTCAACTCCGCAATTTGACGATCCGCAACGGATATGCGACGTATGGCGCAGGCGTCTATGCGGCGATTCCAGCGGCGGCAATATTGGTCTTTGACCACTGCACGTTGACGGGAAACGTCGCCACGCGCTATGGTGGCGCACTTTTCAATACCAATGGTATCGATCCTGATGGCGGTACGGTGCAGATCAATTTCAGCACGATTGCCAATAACATCCTCAACGGCAACGGCGGCGGCGCGGGAATCGCCGATGATAACGGCGTGATCGATCTCGATAGCAGCACGATTTCCGGCAATATGATTAATGCGGCGAGCAGTGTGGGCGGCGTCGGCATCTTCATTAATCACATCACGCAATCCAAAATAGCGATGATTCGCAATAGCACCATCGACAATAATACGACGTTTTCGAGCGGTGATGGCGGTGGTATCAATGACGCCAGTACAATCATAGGTGGAACGCTTCAAATCATCAGCAGCACGATCAGCTCGAACGCGGTACTGGGATCGGGCGGCGGCATTGTCAGCGGCGCGAATGGAGTGATCAGCTTGCAGCAGACGATCGTCGCCTATAATACGGACGGCGCAGGCAAAACCGATCTGGCGGGCGTTGGCGTTCCGATGCTATCGAGCGGCTCCAATTTGATCCAGTTTCCGGCGGCGGGCGCATTCACACTTGGTACGGGCGATCTGATTGGCGTAGACCCGCAGTTAGTCGGACTTGCCAATAACGGTGGTGCGACGCAAACCCGCGCACTGAATCTCAGTAGTCCCGCGATTGGCGCAGTGATGGGCACATGCGCAGTCATGGTCGATCAACGCGGAGTCGCGCGTCCTGGTACGAGTTGCGATATTGGCGCATATGAAACCATGACAGCGACACCAACCCCCACACTGACTGATACGCCAACCGAAACAGTCACGCCGACTGCATCGCCAAGCGCGACGCCAACCTTTACCATTTCGCCAACGGTCACGGAGACGTTGACGACGACTGCCCTGCCCTCAGCAACTTCGACCATGACGATCACACCAAGCGCGACGTTGACATCAACGAGCACGCCAACCATCACTGTTTCGCCGACTTCAACGGTGCTCCCTTCGGCGACATTGACACCTTCTGAGACGTTATCCGCCACTGTGACAGTGAGCGCGAGTCCGAGTGCAACGCTTGGTGCAACCCGAACGACCTCACCGACAGTCATGACGAGCGCAACTGTCGTAGCATCGCCGACGAGAACGTTTGGAGCGACACGAACGGTCACTTCAACCGCTTCTCCCGGTGCATTCGCTTCAAATACACCCGGCGTAACTGCCCCAAGTTTATCGATTATGATGGTTTGTGAGCCGACACTCGCGCAACCCGGCGACACTGTGACGTTTGCGATCACCCTCGTCAATCAGGGGAATGCGACAGCCAGTGGCGTGATTGTCTCGGATAGGGTGCCTCAGGCCCTGCGGCTCATAGCGGGCACGGCGAGTCAAGGCACGTTTACCATCAGCGGCGCGTTCATCACTTTCAACATTGGTGCAATCGCACCTAGTCAATCAGTAACGTTGCGGATTGTGACGGTGGTGCGCGCGGATGCGCCGATCCCCTCCGATATTGTGAACGTTGTACGCCTGGATTATGACGGGGGCACAACCACGCAGACTACGGCTTCGGCAACCGTACACCTCACCCACGGTTTGCTGCCGACGACGGGCGAGCACCCAACCGATCCGGCCACCGGGCTATTTGGCGCATTGTGGGCTTTGGGTCTTATCGGGGTGGTGGGCTGCCTGTATTGGCTGCGCACTCGGCGATTGCGGCTATAATCTCCGTGTCGGCCACTTTTTGAAAGTTACATGATGGGTGAGACGATTACGTGCGATGTGTTCGTGATCGGCGGCGGCGCGACGGGTGCTGGCACCGCCTACGATCTGGCGGCACGAGGACTGCGCGTTGTGCTGACCGAGATGAACGACTGGTGTACGGGCACATCCGGGCGTTATCATGGCTTGCTGCACAGCGGCGGTCGCTACGCCGTATACGATCCGGAATCGGCCAAAGAGTGCATCGACGAAAACCGCATCCTACGCCGGATCGCGCCACACGCCATCGAGGATACGGGCGGCATGTTCGTCAGCGTACCGGGCGATCCACCGGACTATGCCGAAGCGTTCGTAAAGGGCTGCGCGGCGGCAGGCATCCCAACCCACGAGCTTTCGATCGGCGAAGCGCGTTATCGTGCGCCCGCGTTGACACCCGCCGCCGTGCGTGCCTTCGATGTGCCCGATGCGGCGTGCGATTCCTTCGATCTGGTGCATTCATTGGTGGCGGCGGCGCGTGCGTCTGGCGCGCGGACGCTCAACTATCACCGGGTATCCGCTTTGAAGGTTGTAAACGACACTGTCGTTGGGGCAACGCTGGAAAACCGTAAAACGGGCGCGATCGTCCGTGTGGAGGCTGCACACACGATTAACGCGGCTGGCCCCTGGGCAGACGGCATCGCGGCGCTGGCGGGCGTGCCGATTACGATGCGACATAGCAAAGGCATCATGATCGCTATGAATATCCGCTGGGTTCACACGATCATCAATCGCCTCAAGCCGCCCGACGATGGCGATATTCTCGTGCCTGTTGGAACGGTCTGTGTGATCGGCACGACCTCGATCACAGTGCCGCGTGCGGATGATCTGACGATCACGCAGGCCGAAATCTCCCAGATACTCGATGAGGGTGAACTGCTGATCCCTGGTTTCCGAGCGGCGCGCGCACTGCGAGTATGGGCGGGCGTTCGTCCGTTATACGAGCCGCCGAATAAGGATAACTTCAATGCGGGTGGCCGCGAATTGAAGCGCACCTTCGAGGTGATCGACCATGAATCACAGGATGGCATTGGCGGCCTAACATCGATCGTGGGGGGCAAATTGACCACGTTCCGGCTGATGGCGGAGCGCGTCACCGACACCATCGCGGCGCGGCTGGGCGTCGATAAGCCGTGCATGACCGCGCAAATGGTATTGCCCGAACCCGAAACGCGCGCCCGATTCCAGCATTTCCATCAACTGCCGAGTCGGTTGGAGGCGCTCGAACACGCCACCACGCACACCGGGCTGATTTGCGAATGCGAACTGGTCACGCGCACGCAGTTGGAGTCGGCCATCAGCGAGTCCGGCGCGGCGGTCAAGCTCGACGATCTGCGGCGCGATCTGCGGCTGGGCATGGGGCCATGTCAAGCTGGTTTCTGCGCCTATCGCGCCGCAGGGATCGTGGGTGAGACGTGCAAATTGCCTGCGCAGCAATCCACTGACGAACTGCGTGACTTCATCGAGGAGCGTTTTCGTGGCAATCGCCCGCTGCTATGGGGGCATCAACTGCGGCAGGCGCTCCTGGATGAGTCGATTTATCGGCGCTCGCTGGGCTTGCGTACCTCACCCCCGCGTCCCTCTCCGTAATGCCGCAAGAAGGAGTCGAATGGCAACCTGATCATGGATGACCTGATCGTTGTGGGCGCGGGGCTGAGCGGCTTACTCGCCACCGCGTATGCGCTCGAACGTGGGGCGCGCGTCCGGCTGATCGCGGGTGGAATCGGCGCGCCGTTGGTCGCGCCCGGTTGGATCAGCATCGCCGACAACGCGCCCGGCAATGTGCTGAGCGGCGCGGAGACGATTGCCGCCGAATCGCCTGAACATCCGTATGCGCTGGCCGGTATCGAAGCCTTGCGCGGCGCGATCGACGTGCTGCGGCGGACAGGCGAATCGATCGGACTGCCCTTCGATGGTGATCTGACGACGAATTTGCGATTGCCAACGGCGCTCGGCACGGTACAGACGCCCGCCCTTGCGCCGCGCGGGTTGGCGGCGGGCGATGGACACGGTGCAAACGCGCTGATCGTGGGATTTGCCGGGTGGCGCGATTTTTACCCGCGCCTGACGGGTTTGCGTACTGCGCTTGTGCAGCTTCCGGGGAATATACGCCCCTGGGACGCCACCCCGACCGATCTGGCGCGGATTTTCGATGATCCGGCGGTACGTGCAGCGGTCGCGGCGGGTGTACGCCACAATCTCGATGGCGCGGCGGCGGTTGGTTTCCCGGCGGTGCTCGGCCTCGATGATCCGCTGACGGCGCAGCGTGATCTCGCCGATCGATTGGGCGTGCCCGTTTTTGAAATGCCGACTTTGCCGCCTTCGACGCCGGGTGTGCGCTTGTTTAACAAGCTGCGCCGTCATTTCCTCGATAGTGGCGTGCGCGTGCAGATCGGGCATCCGGTCGTGCGCGGCATTGTGCAAGATGGGCGCACGATGGGCGTCGAAGTGGCGGCGGCAGGGCGTCCGAGTCGCTTCATGACAAAAGCGGTAATCCTGGCGACGGGTGGGTTATATGGCGGCGGCCTGTTCAGCGACGATCGCGGCGGGATCATCGAGCCGATCTTCGGTCTGCCCGTAAGTGCCGATCCCGACCGCGAAGGTTGGTTCAATCCACAGATGCTTGCCGCGACCGGACACCCCGTGCATCGTTTTGGCGTGCGCGTGAACAGCGCGATGCAACCGATTCGTGCCGATAGCTCGCCTGTTGCCGAGGGATTGTACGCGATCGGGCATTTGCTGGCCGCGCCCGGAACGACGCCGACGGCAAATTTCAGCGAAGGCGTGGCGCTGGCGACGGCGTTTAAGGCAATCGAGGGGGCGCTGGGCTAAGCAATCGAACAGCGTCAGTGTCCCAGCGTTTGCAAGCCCAATTCGTCGGGTGATATGCGCCGCGACAGATCGTAGAAGATGGTGTATGGGCCGATGGTTGTGCGTGCATAGGTGACGCCTGCACCATGCAGATGAGTCGCTACCAGCGTATCGAGTCCGGGCAAGCCCGCCGTCACATACACAGGATGATCAGCGGCGGCAAGCATCTGCGTATAGGGAGGATAGCGGCGATCGGAGGAACTGTAGATCAGCGACGTTTTGTAGGGCAAGCCTGCGTCGAGGACGATCGCTTCGTGGCTGACGAAGGCTAGTCGGAAGGCCGTCCAGTAGGTTCCATAGCCGCGCGTGCCATTGTGCGCCAACAAGAAATCGATTGCGGCTTGGTCTGAGTCGTTGCGGAAATCGTTGGCGGAGTCGAACTGCGGCGTGATCCCTGGCGGGATATTCGTGATGGCTACGACGTGCGCCCCGATCTCGAACAGCAGCAGGCCACCGATCAACATCCAACCGAGCACCCCGGAACGTTTCGATAGTGATGCTGCAAACAGCGCAATCAAAATGCTCAGCGTGGGAATGAGCGGCAGCAGGTAGCGCCCCGTCGGATCGGAGCCAAACGCCGAGAAAAGAAAGATTGCCGCAAAGCAGATCAGCGGAACGAGCAAAAACTGCGCCGCGCGGCGCGTTCGGAGCAGGACCGTTCGATCATCGAGCGCCGATTGCGTGAAATCTGGTGTGCCGCGCCCGGTACGATTCAAAACTGGGCGGCGAATCGCCAAACGAATCGCATAAAATAGCACAATTACATAGGCGAACACGACGAACACGCCCAGCGCACCCGTCCAATACGTGCCTGTCCATGAATAACGGATGCCCATCGCGGCGGGCAACCCAATAAACAAAAAGCCGAGGGCACGATCGAAGAATGTGGATGTTGCGCCATTGTCCGATTGGAGGCCGCCGATCAGCCAGTGAAGCGCTTCCCAATCGTGATTGAAGTTGTAGCGCCACCAGGGAATCCCGCCGATCAGAAAGGTGAGCGCGGCGATCGCGTAGCGCGGTATATTGCGCCCGGAAAAGCGCGTCAGGCCGATCAGTACGATCGGCAATGCATATACGATGATTAAGCCATCTGTCCACCAGCCCAAACCTGCGATCAAACCGAGGAGCGCCCACCGCCACCGTGATTTGGTATATGTGTTGATCACCTCGAAGCCGAGCAGCAGGACGAGGTTTCCGAACAGCAGAGTCTCGCCATAGCCGCCGAGGCTCATGGTGGTGTAGAGCGTCATTACGACGGGCGGCACCGCCATCAGCAGACCCGCGCCGAGCGCAATCCTGCGCCTCCCGGTCAGCCGCCGCGCCAGGATCACGGTCGTGATCACGGTTAGCATGTAGATCGCCGATTCTACGATCCGCATCGTGAGCACGCTCTCGCCCAATATTCGGAAAGCGGCGGCCATCATGAGTGGATCGAGGCTGCCCATGTACGCCTGACCATAGAAAAAGGTCGGCACAGGTAAACCATAATTGATATGGCGCGCCATCAAACCGACGATCGCTTCATCGGAGTGAAATGAAACTGCGCCGCTCGCCAGCACAATCAGGCGTATCAGCAGCGTCAGCGCGATCACGCATAACCAGCCGATGCGTCCGATTGGTTCGGAGTCCGTCGATGTCGTGCGGTGTGTTGAGATCATGCGTGGAAGTTTACCGCATCGGTCAACGGTAGCAATCAACATCACCCACAGGCGTGAAGCTAAAAATCGGATTTCAGCGATACTGTGCGGCCCGCCTCCTCCCAAATCCGACTTCTCGATCCGCTCAGCCCGCCGCTGTGATTGCGCTAATCTCGGCCAGACGCGGCAAAGCGTCGGGACGTGCCATGACGGGTTCAGAAGGCGGCTCGATCGCGGCGATCAACTTTCCCGTTGCCACGACACGCTTACCGCCCAACCGAGTCAATTCCTCGTCGGGACGCTCAGCCAACTCGACAAAAGTTCCGTCGCTGAGCTTGATGAGCGCGATCTGATGCACTTTCTTCCAACCGCCATCGGGCTGCTGGATTTTGAGCGCGTGGCCGCCCAGATTCTGCACGGTATACGTACCCTGCACCTGCACCACTTTTCCGGTATGCCCGGATATATCCCCGGCAGTGTTGACGATTGAACTTGCCATCGCTTATTTCCCCACATTAACGGCGAAGGTCGAGCCACGATTGCCGTGCGTCCCGCTTGCTATGTGCTGCTCATGGAACGATTGGCCGATCACTTTGGTGCCATACATCTGGAAAACATACGAGCGATTCACTTCGTCGTAGGCTTGCTGCTGCAATCGTTGATTTTCAACTGGATCGGGCGAGCTGCCATAGGAAACCGCGTAGTTTTCCAGCGTGATGTTGTTCGAGCCGTCTTTCATCACAACGCCCGCCCAGTGAAAATTCCAGGTCTTGCCGCTGGACGCAAAGCCCGGCATATCCTTCTCGGTGGACAATGTATACGCCCCGCCAATATCGGGGTTTGCGCCCACGTTGACGCCAGTCGCCATATCGAACTTTTCGCGTCCAGCTTCGCCCAATTCCCAGTACATCTTTTTGGCTTCTTTGTCGTCGGCGGGCGTCTTGATGATCTCGTTGATATGAAACTTGAACTCCGACCAACTGAACTTTTTCTTGTTATCGTAATGGATGCCTTCCTGAAGAAAAGCGCGGTTGTCAGGATCGGCCATAAAGCCGGGCATCGCCTCTTTATACACTTTGGTGAAGGCGGCTGGATTGCTGGACGGATCGGTCACTTTCTCGGCACCATTGACATCATAGTGCGCACTGGGCTTTTTTCCGCTGCCATCGGTGCCCATGACGGCCCGTGATGAGCGCCCGCAATCCGCCCACAACGCGAATTCCGCGCCCGTGCTGCCATCATCATCGGCACGGCTGCCCTTGTTGATTTCATCCAGCTTGGCGTTACCCGGATCGGGACCGACCGTGACCAGGCGTGGCGTAACCATGCGAGCGTCGGGGGAAACGCCATCCAGCAAGCCGTCTTTGATGCCGTTGGGCGTCGCGGCCAAGCGGACAAATGAGCCGTTGCTACCCGCTTTTGCCAGCGCTTTGTTGGCTGATTTGATAAGGGCGGGCGTGGCGGCCAGCGTATCGCCGCCTTCAGCCTGTTTGATGTATAAGGCGCTGTCGCCGCTCTCGCTCACACGCCATGTATCCCCGTCGGCGTCTTCCTTTTCTTCATAGCGCTGCACCGTCGGTTTTTGAGCCGCCGATCGCGCAGGCGACGCCGCCAACATACGCATCGCGGCTTGGTTGCCCAACGTGCGCTGGATATGCAAAATCTCTTGCGTCGAAGGTGATTTGTGCGCCCCATCGCCCTGCCGCACGCCATAATTGGCCGCGCGTGCGATGTCTTCCTGGGTCACCATGTTGAGCGCGGGCGAGCTTGAGTGGGGATGTGAATCAGTCGATAATTTGCGATCTCGATGAAACATGATGGCCTCGATTTGGATGGCAGGGCGCACTCATTTTTGTCGTAAGTTTTAGGGAAAATGGGTCAACATTTTGACGTGCATTTTTCGCTCACTGCATATATTCACTCACAATGACACTGTAGGACGAATCTCCAATTTTGTCAAAGGGTCAAAATTGAATGGGATGAGATTCGCCCGCAATTGCCGCTGTATACGGCCCGTGCATCGACCCTGGCAGCAGTCGCCCGATCGCGCACATAACTTCTTCGCGGATGGTCGCGTCATCGCCATCCAATAGCGTGATCGGCGGCGCGATCTGCGCGCGTAACTGCTCGCCATCTTCCCAAATTCCACACGGCAAAATCACCGCCCGCCGACTTGCCAGCGCCAGGAACGTCCCTGTACCCGGCAGTGCCTCAACCAGCGTATTTGCTGAGCCGCGCGCGCCCTCCGGGAAAAACAGGACGGGCAAGCCTTCTTTGAGCAGACGAAGCGTCATTTTGAGCGCCGTCGCCTGCCCGATCGTGTCCGCAGGATCGGCAGGGATCGGGATCATCTGCCAGAACTGCACCACCCGCCCCAACAGCCAATCCGACAGCGGGATCGTCAGTTCGCGGTTGCGCCAACGCATCCGTTGACCACTCGTCGCCACGATACGAATAGGTGTGCGTGCCGGACGCAGCCCATTTACCGCTTCCGTGACCAGCGCGCCCACCCAGCCGATCCACATATTGCGCCGATGATGATGATTGGCGACGATCACAAACGCTCCATCGCGTGGGATATGCTCGAGGCCGTTGATGATCGGGCGCGGCGTGTGGCTATCGAGCACCTCGGTTGCATCACGGGCGATGCTGCGGCGCGGCCGCCCGAAAAAGATCGAACTACTCACGCTCAGGAACATGCGGAGCGGTGGCGCATAAATGGGACGCACGTCGAGCGGCGAGTCGCTCACGCTGTCGGCGCTTCCGGCAGATCAGAATCGGTGGGCAGCGCATCAGGGCCGCGTCGCAGCACGCCCAGCATCCGCCCCAACCGGGCGCGCATCCCCGGCGCGGCGACCAGGATCAAACCCTGTACAATCATCGCGTTCGTCAGCAGGAAAAAGATCAACTCTTCGATCGGTACACCAAACGGCAAAAACACGCCCAGTGATAAATCCGGGTTGATCGTCCAGGTGTGCCCAACGATCGCAAACGAATCGGCAAAAGTCAAATAGATCGATGGGATCAATATTCCGAGGAGCCAGACTTTCCAGCGCCGCAAGATTTGATCCGCGCCGACGAGAAACTGAATCACGACGATTGGCAGCGCCCAGATCAATTCCAGTGTCAAATAGGTGGTGTGTCCCATATTAATTAATTTATGCCCAATCGCGCGGATACAACCTGCGCCACAACCACAACGTGAACATCCCGGCCAGGATCGTTTGCAGGATGAAGAATAGGTACTCTTCGAGCGGCACGTAGCCAAACACGACGTTCCAGACGAGCGCCGGATCGTAATACCAGACGCGCGTTGCCACCAGATAATTATCCCAGGGCGTGGTATATATCACCGCGAGCAGAATCAGCACGGCCAGCGCCAGCGCGATGCCCCGCGTCAGGTGTGCGCGCATGATGTAAATCAGCACGACCAGTGGGACGCACACGAAAATGATCAGGAACAGACTGTAACTCATGCTCGAATTATAGTGAATGCGGGCACGATCGGCAAAGCCCGCACCCTCTTACAAGTGCGTTCAAAATGGGGGGCGAGGTTTTAGAGGGCGGGCGACCCACGCCGGGTTCGCCCCATATCCCCAACATTTCGCCCCAAATCTAAATGCGTCCGACTGCATCATCGGATTTGAATAAGCGGCAAAAATGCGGTAAAATCGGCATTCTCACCCGGTTATCGCCCCAGGGCGAACGCACATTTTATGCGACTTGAACACCTTTCGCTGACCAACTTTCGCAATTATGCGCGGCTCGAAGTCAGCTTGCCACCGGGTCCGGTGTTGCTCTATGGTGCGAATGCGCAAGGCAAGACCAGCCTGCTCGAATCGATTTATTATCTGGCGACTTCACGCTCGCCCTGGGCAACCTCCGATCGTCAGTTGCTCAACTGGCGCGCCGAAGCGGATATTTTGCCATTCGCACGCATCAGCGCCGAGATCGCCAGCAATCGCGCGGCGCTCACCCAACTCGATGTGACGTTGATCCGCGATGTGCCAGAAGCCGGCGCACGATTGCGCAAGGAAATCCGTATCAACGGCGTCAAGCGGCGCGTGATCGATCTGTTGGGGCAGGCCAATGTCGTGATGTTCCTGCCGCAGGATTTGGCACTCGTCGAAGGCACGCCCGCCGATCGACGCCGCTACCTGAATGTGACGCTGGCACAAACCGATCCAGAGTATGGCGGCGCGCTGCACACCTATGACAAAGTGCTGGAACAGCGCAATGCCCTGCTGCGACGCATTCACGATCGGCAAGCATCCGAGTCGGAACTCGATTATTGGGACGGTCAATTGAGCGCGGCGGGCGCGATTATTATCGCCGGGCGGCAGCGTTTGCTACGCGAGTTGGAGGGGCTGGCACAGACGGTTCACAGCGATTTGACTTCTGGCTCAGAACTGCTCGATCTGCATTACCAACCGAATTTCGCGCCCGTCGCCAATCCTGACGGCCAACTTTCGTTCGATACGCTCGGACTCGATCTGCACCGGCAGCTTGAACCGAGCGAGATCGAGCCGCAGTTTCGCGCGGCGTTGACTGCCGAGCGCGGCTTGGCGATCGCGCGCGGAATCACATTGTGCGGACCGCAGCGCGACGAACTGCGCTTCCAGGTCAACGCTCACGACTTGGGGTTATATGGCTCGCGTGGGCAGGCGCGGACGGCGGTCATGGCGATCAAGCTGGCAGAACTCGGCTGGATGCGCGAACGAATCGGTGAATGGCCGATCCTGCTGCTCGATGAATTCATCGCCGAATTGGATTCACAGCGCCGCGCCTATTTGCTCGACCGGATCGATGGCGCAACACAATCGATCCTAACCACGACCGAGCCGGATATTTTCACCGATCGCTTTTTGGATAAAGCCGCCCAATGGAAGGTTCACGCCGGGCAGATCAGCGCGGTACGCCCCCCGTTGGCGTTGCGCTGAGGTTCTTTTCAGATAAAGTCTAACCGACCGTCCAAGATGCGGCGTTCCACCAGGGCGATACGCCGCCGATTGTGACCCCCATCAGCCGCTTATTGATCGCCCATAGATCGGCGCTCTGCCACAGCGGAATCCAGTAGACCTTATCAGCCATCAGTTTGCTGATCTGGTTGAAGATTTTGATCCGCGCCGCCGCATCCGCCGTCTTCGCTGCCGTCTCGAACAGCTTATCGAGCGCGGGATCGCTCAGGTGTGAGACGTTTGCGCCCGCGAAACCATTTTCTTTGGTGCCAATCTGCGAAGTTAGAAAGCGCGTCGTGGCCGGATCAGGATAATCGGGGCTGGCCGACCACTCTGCAATGTCGAACTGCCCCGTTGCGAGCGTCCCACCGGCAGCGTAGGAAGCGAAAAAGACGGCATTGGGATAGGCGGTCGGCTCAATATCAACGCCGATCGCTTTGAACTGGGACTGGAGCACGGTTTGCGCTTGTGTTCGGAAATCTCTCTGGTTGGTGGCGAAGCGCAGTTTGAGCTTGACTTTGTTTTTCTCGCGGATGCCGTCGCTCCCGACTTTCCAACCCGCGCCGTCGAGCATTTTGCCCGCGCCATCGGCATCGAAAGCAAGCGGTTGAAGCGATGCGTCTTGATAGGGCGTACCATCCCAAAAACCTGCCGATGGTTTGGCGATGCCATTCTGTGCAAACGCGATCAATGCCACCCGATCGATCGCCGATGCCAGCGCCTTACGAACTTTGACGTCGGCCAAGATCGGGTTGGCGAAGTTGAGGAACAGCCCTTCATTGTAGCCCCCTGGCACGGCCATGATTTGGACGGGTGCGCCACTGGCCCGCAGATCAGCCGCCTCCGCCGCAGTGAGCAGCGTTCCCATATCGGCGACGGCCACTTTGACGGCGGCCAACTGAGTCGCCGCGTCGGGCACGATCTGGATCACGATCTGATCGAGTTTGGCTTTTGTACCGAAATATTTGTCGTTGCGCACGAAAGTGAGCGAACCCGCATCCGAGTTCTTGAGCGTAAAAGGACCGCTGCTGACAGTGGGATGCAAATTCCAATCGATCCCTTCGAGCGAATGAGCTTTGTCAAAGATCGGTCGCAAAATATGGGCGGGCAGGACGGCACGAAACAAGGTTGCCGGCCAAGCTGCATAAACCTCATTGAAGGTGATGACGACCGTATTTTTATCGGGTGCTTTGACGTTTACCTGATTGGCGTCGGGACCCTGTTTGGGAATGGCGAGATCATACGGGCTGCGCTGCAAAATGCTGTGATTGTTGTCGTTCGTATAGACGTTCGCGGTGAACACGAAATCATCCGAGCTTATCGGCTGCCCATCCGACCAGATCGCATCAGGGCGCAGCTTGATCGTGATCACTTTGCCGTCTTTGCTGACACCCCCATTGGCGAGTGTCGGGAATTGGACGGCCAACAGGGGCACGGGATTTAGTTTATCATCGAACGTCCACGCGCCGGAAAAGATCAAATCGCGGATCAGCAAACCCGATCGCTCATACGTGAAGGCCGGGTTCAGACTATCGGGAGGCGTAATCAGCGTGATGGTGATGCTGCTGACGGTCTGGGCATGGACTGGCGCGATCAGGCTGAGCGCAAATAGAAAGGTCAGCAGAAACAAAAATGATGCGCGCGAGCGTTCACCCAGGGAACGATAATGCATGAAAGTCTCCTCAAACAAGCCACCGAATCGAGGTCTGCTGCATGGAATGACGACCGCTGCGCCATCATACACTGGATGCCAACGCGATCGGCGTGCCGTCTTCATCGATAAATTGTGGAAATGTCGTATCGACCATGCCCGTGACCTATAATCTAGCGCTCAACGCCCACTATATTCTATCCCCATGCGAGATGCTTCACAATTGCTGAATCTGTCACGCGCGATGATTAGGCTGATCGGCGTGCTGGCGATCTCCATAACGCTGGCAATCGGGTTGGCGGCGGCCATCGGGCGCGCGATCCCCGCCGTGCCAACTGATCTCGATGGCTGCACGCTTCCCTGTTATGCCGGGATTACGCCGGGCGTCACCGATCGCGGGACGGCGCGTGATCTTCTCGCGCGGCTGACGGATTCGCGCGGAACGCAGCCGCTAATCGACAGTGAACAATGGGTGTATAGCAACGCCACGACCCAGATTCTCCTGACGACTGTCGCCGGGCGTGTCACGCGGCTCGATGTGGATAGCATCCAGCAGCCCGCCCTGATCACGCTCGGAGAGGTGCTACGACGGCTGGGAACACCGACGACGACTGCCGCGTTGGAAGGTGCGGACGGCGGTCACATCTTGCTGCTGAACTACGCAATGGGCGGCTATGGGATGTACTTTTTGTTTCGGGCGGGTGAGGTGGCTTCTCCGGGGCTGCGGGCGGATTCGATCAAGATTTACCCGTTGCCCAATAGTGCGAATGCCAACGCCAATGACGCGCCGCTCATCCCGGCGGATCGGTCACATCCCTGGCGCGGCTTTGGGACTCGGACGCTGCGCCCGCTTGGCTAACGCGGTACGTGTGTCCCCGCCACCAGCGAAAGCGCTCGACCCCCAGGATGCTCCCGATCAGCCAGACCGTGCCCGCCGAGTATCCTGCCAGCACATCACTTGGATAGTGGACGCCCAAATAAATTCGACTGAAGCCCACCAACATCACCACTAAAACGGCGATCACGAAGATGATGATCCGTTCATTCCAATGGTTGCTCCGACTTATCAGGAAATAGGCGCACACGCCATAAAAAACCAGCGCACCCATCGCGTGACCGCTCGGAAAGCTCGCCCCGATGCCGACCGTTACCGGATCGATCAGGACGGGCCGTGCGCGGTTGAAGATCAACTTGAGCAGCGTATTGACGATCTGCGCGCCACCTACCGCCAAAACCAGCAGCAGGAGATCGATCCAGCGGCGGCGGACGATGAACAGAACAACGAGGCCAACCGTGATAACCTGCGGAATTTCGTTGCCGACGAGTGAAATGGTGAGCATCAGATTGACCAGTGCGGGGCTGCTGCTGGCGTGCAGCGCATTCACGACAGCGCTGTCGAAGCGCACGATCGAGTCGTTGGTTGTCACATCTTCGGCGAGACTGCCAAATAACCACGCACTCCCCAGCAGGATCACGAGCGCCACACCGACGAACAAACCAAGATAGCCTTCCGCGATCATTGGAGATGCGGACTTTTCAATTTCTTTTGACATGGCCTGATCATAGCATAAAGGGTTGGCGATTGACCGCACGCCCGCTATTCCCATCACAGTTATCTAACAAGAACGCCAATTTCTGCGATTCCTTTGCACATGGGCAGATCGATCAATGTACAAGCGGCGCACACTGAACTACAATAGATAGTCCAGTATGGTAAGTGATCGGGGTGGGCTGGATGAGCTACGAATCTGATTCCTTGCACGACGACAAAATGCACGAGGAGTGCGGCATCGTCGGTATTTATGCGCCGGGCGAAGATGTGGCGCGCCTGACATTTTTCGCGTTGTATGCGCTGCAACATCGCGGCCAGGAAAGCGCGGGCATCGCTACCAGTGATCGCCATCAAGCGCATATCCATAAGGGGATGGGGTTGGTGGCGCAGGTTTTCAATGAGGAGAATCTGGAACCCTTGCAAGGTGATCTGGCGATCGGTCACAATCGCTATAGCACTACCGGCACGAGCAAACTCCGCAACGCCCAACCCTATCTGATCGAGACGTTTTTGGGGCCGCTGGGCGTCGCCCATAATGGTAATTTGGTGAATGCCCCACAGCTACGCCGCGATCTGCTGCAACGGGGCGTTGGGTTGATCAGCAGCAGCGACAGCGAAGTGATCACGCAGATGTTGGCGGGCGGCACGGGCGATTGGGAAAATCGTATCCGCACCTTTATGGCACAGGCGATTGGCGCATACAGTCTCACCATTTTGACGCGCGATGCGGTCTATGGTGTGCGCGATCCCTGGGGTTTCCGTCCGCTGTGTATCGGCCAGCTTCCGACGGGTAATTATGCGCTCGCCTCCGAAAGCTGCGCGTTGACCACCATCGGTGCGAAGTTTGTCCGCGAAGTCGCGCCAGGCGAATTGGTGCGGCTGGACGCGAACGGCGTCTATGCGGAGGCGGCCACCGCACCCCGCCCAATGTCGCTTTGTACATTTGAGCACATCTATTTTGCGCGCCCAGATAGTTTGTTTGACGGTCAGGTGATTCATGCAGTGCGTCAAAAACTGGGCAAACAGTTGGCGATCGAAGCGCCCGCCGAAGCCGATCTGGTCGTGGCCGTGCCCGACTCCGGGACGCCTGCCGCGATCGGTTATGCGCAGCAGTTGGGTTTGCCGTTCACTGAGGGGTTGATCAAGAACCGCTACATCGGACGCACCTTCATTCAGCCGACAAACAAGCTGCGCCAAACGGCGGTCGGCCTGAAGTTCAATCCGCTGCCGGGCAATCTGACGGGCAAGCGCGTCGTGATGGTCGATGACTCGATCGTGCGCGGCAACACGTCCGGGCCGTTGGTACGCCTGCTGCGTGAGGGGGGCGCAACCGAGGTTCACGTCCGCGTCTCGTCACCGCCGATCAAGCATCCCTGTTTCATGGGTATCGATATGGCTAACGAGGAGGAATTGATCGCTAACGTCAAATCGATCAGCGAGATTTGCGCGCATATCGGCGCGGACAGCCTCGCCTATTTGTCGTTGGATGGTATGATGAGCGTGGTTGCCACGCCGCGTCACGGCTATTGCAACGCCTGTTTCACGGGCAGGTATCCGATTACACTGGTCGAAGATCAGACGAAATTGCAATTCGAGGGCGCATTCGGCGGCTGATATGCGCTACGTCGCGTGATTCGCTAACCAGTGGCGGACGAAGGCAACGTACTCGATCGGTCTTTCCAGATGCACTGTGTGACCCGCTTCCGGCACATTCCAGATTGTCACGCGCGGGATAGTCACCGCCATTTGATTCGCAATCCCCGCAAATTTTGGATCGAGCGCGCCGCTGATCAGCAAGACGGGACACGTCAGTTCGGGGAGGCGTTCCCACAAGGATGGCTGCGCGCCCGTGCCCATTCCACGCAAGCTGTTTGCAAGACCAAGCGTTTGGTGGCCGAGTCGGACAGGACGTAGCGCGGCGCGTATCGCCTCCGATTGCGTCGCAAATAAGGGGAGCGCCTCCCAATATGGGACGAACCAAGCGCTGCCATTCTGCTCGATCTGAATGGCTAAAGACTCGTCGGCGCGAACCCGCGCGGCGCGTGCATCGGGGTTTTGCAGGCCAGGCGAAGCGCTTTCCAAAATCAGTGTCTTGATGCGGGTCGGATACGTCAGCGCCATAAATAACGCGAGTCGCCCGCCCATCGAGTATCCGAGCAAATTTACGCTCGGAATGGCTCGCGCATCCAAATATGCGATTAAATCGCGCGCCGCATTTTCAATGCGATAGCGACTGGCATCGGCTGGCGTTGCTGTTTGGCCGTGCCCCAACAAATCCGGCGCGATGATCGCATAGTGATCCGCCAAGCCCTGCGCCAGCGTTGTCCAACTGGAGGCCGCGCCGCTGAATCCGTGCAAAAGCAGCAGTGGCTCACCCTGTTCACCATGGCCCCAGTTTTTCAGGTGATAATGCAGTCCATTGAGTTCGATGGAAGTCGATTCGCCCAACGTCATTATTTCGCGTAGCTCGCCCCGAAGATATGCGTCATCAAATCGGGCAGCGCGTCGCGGTTCGTGGTCACAACCGTATCGCCATTCCAGGGGATCGCCCGCGCATACTGCCCTTCGATAGTGCCGTGCTGAATGCCTGTCAGCGGAATATCTTTCGCATATACCGCCAGTCCCAACATCTGATCAAGGGTGAGATTGGTCAGGATGCCCGCTTGTAGCTGCGACCAGAGTGCGGGCGCTTGCCGCAGCAGATCGGGCAGCATGTTCAGCCGCGTCACTTTTTCGCGCAGCGCCAGGATCAACTGCTGCTGGCGATGCGTCCGCTCGAAATCGCTGTCACCGTGTCGTGTGCGCGCAAATTTGAGCGCAAGTGCGCCATTCATGTGGATATGTCCGGCGGGAATATGCAGTGGATCGTAGCCATAGTTCATATCGGGATACTGCTCGTCGTCGATGGGCGCGGGCACGTCAATATCGACGCCGCCGACGGCATCCACCACCGCCACCACCGCTGCAAAATTCACGATCACGTAATGATCGACGCGAATACCGAGGTTGTACTGCACGGTATCCATCGCCAGCTTGGGGCCGCCGCCAGGTTTTTTGAGTTCGCCGAGTTCAAAGGCCGCGTTGATGCGCTGCATATCCGATTCGCCAGGGATCGGCAGGAACAGATCGCGCGGCAAGCTGAGCATCCCGCCCGTGCGCGTGATCGGATCGAGACTGAGTACCAACATCACGTCGGTGCGCGAATTGCCGATCGGCTCGCCGGGGCGCTGATCGATGCCCATCACCAGAATCGTGAAACGCGCCTTGCCATCCCACGCCTGCACGCTGATCGTGGTCGTTGGGGCGAGCGTCGCCGTAGCCAGATTGGCAGGCGCACCAGTCGGCGTGGGAATCGTTGCACCGCCGCCGCGCGAGGCCGTCGCAATGGTCAAGCCGATCACGCCGACGATTCCGGCCAGTGCGAGGCCGATTACGACGTGAATCCAACGCAATCCCAGATCGGGGCGTGCGCCACTTTGTCGGCGCGCAATTCGATCCCGCGCACGCGAATGACCATGTTCTGCCTCGTCGGTCTGCGAGCTGTCCGGACGACGATCGGGTGGCGGCGCGGTCAGACCATACCAGTGCCCCGGCTCGACTGGCGTGGCGCGATTCTTCGGACGGCGCGATTGTTTCACGAAGTTCCTCAAACACGATGACGCGAACGCTTGGGATTATACCGTGTTCAGGCGGTCGATCGGCGCGTGAGAAATAAAATTGCCTCGCCCTAAACAAATTAGGACGAGGCAAAAATTCGATCGGTTGTGCCTGACGAGAAATCGTCAAGCCATGTGGAACCCGATCTTACTTCTTGGCTGCGGGCTTCTTGGCCGGACCGCCAACGGTCTCTTTGAGTACCGCGCCAGCGCTGAAGGCGGGCAGTTTGCTGGCGGCAATGTGAATCTTCTCGCCGGTGCGGATATTGCGACCCTCACGGGCAGCACGCTGGCGGACCTCGAAGGTGCCAAAGCCTGTGAGCGTCAGCTTGTCACCGGCCTTGAGCGTCTCGGTGATGGTTTCCAGCATAACCTCAACATACTTGGCGGCCTCAGTGCGAGGAACCTTGAGCTTATCAGCGAGCGCGGCGACAAATTCGGTCTTGTTCATGGTTTGATCTCCTTTAGAACACGCATTCTACTCGAATTTCGATAATTTGCAAGCGGCTATCCGTTACGCGGTTTTGGCGCGAATGCAAACCAATCGAACCTACAAAGATGAATTGTATACTAATTTAAAAAAAATGCGCACTAAGCGGCGCACGATCGCAGGGCAATAGCAGGCTTGCCGTAAAGGGAGGGTAGGAAAACGTGATTAAGACCACGCGCAGCGATATGTTACCCAATATTTTGGTTTTTCCCGTCACCTGTCGCCTTCGCAGGGCAAACCATCTCCTCATAAACTTGTAGGGGATGGTTAGTTGCATTTACTGATGGGCCGGCCTGAAGATCAGTTTTTGTAGCTGTCGATCAGCTCGATGATCTGCAAGAGCACTTGGCGGATACTGGCACGCTGCGTCGCCGTACACGGCATCACCGTGATCTCCGGCCCTGCGGACGTGCCCTTGCGAATATCGGCCAATGACGCCGCTCCGGGTAGATCGCTTTTGTTGGCCGCCACCAGATACGGCACGGCGTGGAAGCCAGAAAACAGTGAGATCAGTTCGGCGGCATCGGGGAACGATGGCTTGTCGGCACTATCGACCAACACAATAAAGCTATCCATCTCGCTGGCGAGTATCTCCCACATGAAATCGAAACGCGCCTGACCGGGCGTTCCGTACAGATGCAGCACCTTACCATCGATCTCGACGCGACCATAATCCATCGCCACCGTTGTTTCGGCTTTGATACCACGATCTTCGGTGGTGATTTTTTTCTCAGTGGTGACGACCGCAATATCGGAGATCGTGCCCACGAACGTCGTTTTGCCGGAGTTGAACGGCCCGGTGACGATCACCTTATAGGGATTACTCGACATATTCGCGTTCCTTTCAGGAGGCTACGACGCCGTTGCGTCGCGCTTGTAATCTACGAATCGATACCCCACACCGCGCTCGGTGAGGATATATTTCGGGTTCGACGGGTCTTCTTCGATCTTTTCGCGCAGGTAGTTAACGTACAGCCGGACGTAATGCGTCTCGTCACGGTACTCATAGCCCCACACCTTCGCCAAGAGTTGCTCGTGCGAGACCGTCCAGCCCGCGTTTTCGATCAGGTGGTAGAGCAGACGGTATTCGGTTGGGCGCAGTTTGACATGCTTCCCCGCCACGATCACCTCGCGCCGGTTCCAATCGATGCTCAGCCGCCCATCGATGGTCAGCAGCGCGCGATCAGTCGCGTTGGGCATATCGATACGGCGCAAGACGGCACGCACACGGCTCGAAAGCTCGCGTGGGCCGAATGGCTTAGTCACATAATCATCCGCGCCCAGTTCCAACCCATATACTTTGTCGTCTTCCTCACCTTTGGCAGTCAGCAGGATTACGGGAATCGATGAGAATTCGCGCAGCATCCGCAGCGTTTCGAAGCCATCCAATTCGGGCATCATCACATCAAGCAGGATCGCATCGGGAAGCTGCGTGCGTACCGCCTCCAGCGCGCCCAGACCATCGTGCGCCTCGATCACCTGATAGCCTTCGAGTTCCAAGTTCATGCGGATGAAACCGATCATACGCGGCTCATCATCGACGATCAGGATGCGTTTGGCGTCGCGCGGCAGCGTGCGCGGTACTTTGGCAGCCATCGCGGCGGGCTAGTCCCGTCGCTCAGTGCGGACGGTGGTGAAGATTTCTTCCCGATCCTCGCCCGGCATAATCTCGATAAAGTTGATGCGCCAATAGGGGAAGATCACGGTCGAGACTTCGGCCAGAATGTAGTGAATATCCTTGTTGTCTCGGCGGCGCGGATTCACGCCCGTGATCCATACATCCGTCGCACTGGGCAAGTCTTCGACATCAACCAGTACGGGTTCTTCGTTTGCAATATGCAGAAGCAGCGTATGCGACATCGACCAGATTCCTCATTCAGGAGCAAAATAGCTGAAATAGACGCTCGGACTCACATAAAATAGATATTTAAGATGAGTTTTCCCAGCCGAATTTCATCCCCATCACGCAAGATGCGCGGCTGATTGGGCGCTAATAACTGTCCATTCAGGTGCGTGCCATTGACGCTGCCCAGATCGATCAAACTGAGTGTTTCATCGCTGCGCTGAAACGCGGCATGAACGCGGGAGACGCCCTTATCTTGCGCACCGAACGGTGTCAGGTCAAAATCGGGTTTGCTGCCGTTTATCAGATCGAGTCTCCCCAGCACCATCCGATCCGACGATGGCACAACGACCGGCTCGGCCACATCGCGCACATGAATGATGATCTGCGATTTGTCGGAAATGCGCGCGGTGCCCCAGTTCTCCACTTTGATCTGCGGCGGCGCATCCGAACGTTTGAATTCGCGGGTTGCCAACGAGGGTGTATCCTTGAGGGGCTGGCCGCACTCGTCGCAGAACAGGATACCTTCGCGGTTCTTGGTTTGACAGTTCGGGCAGATTTTCATGGCTGTTTTTCTTTGCCCTCCGAAAGGTTACCGGTCAGGATGCGCGATGCCAACAGCAGACGTGTCCCATATTTTAGCGCCTTTTGCCCCTCGCCCGAAAAAGCGCGCGTATTCGAGACTCGCTGTGCTTCGGCACCGGCTGCCGCCGCCAATTCAGGTTGCCCAGCGGCCATCAGACGTGTCTCCAACTGCCGCAAGTGGCGTGTCGCCTCCTCATGATCGCCCCGTGTGATCGCGCTTTCGGCCTTTTCTTGCAGCCGATACAATGTCAATTTGTTCAGAGCGTCCAGGATCGGGAAAGGTGGTTCATCGTTGATCGGCCCGCCTTTGATCTCGGTCGAAAGGTCCTGGATAACCTTGACACCAAGCCGTTGTTCGCGCAGCACGTCGCCCGTCGCTTCGACGCGCACCAAGCTGCGCACACCCAGTGTTGTCTGTGGCGCCACCTGAATCTGGTAGAGCACCGACACGGCGCTGCCATTTTGCAGTGTCCCCAACGGGATTGGATCGGCGTCAGCGCTCAATGGCTGCGGAGTGGGCATCAATCGGAACGCCGACTCGATCTTGAGATCGGGATCGGGTGCGATCGAAAACGTGACGCGCTCTGCATAGGATTGGCCGAGCGAGCGCACACGATCATTCAAAAAGCGCGCCACGCCCAATGGCGAACTGATGTATTCCGAGGTGCCACCGGTGCGCGAGGCGATTTCGTCGAGGAAACTATCATTCCACTCGTCGCCAATGCCCATCGCGCTGATACTGATGCCCTCTTTGGCAGCTTTATCGGCCAATTCGAGCGTTTGCGGTTCATCGGCGAAGGTGCGACCATCGGTGAGCAAAATGATATGGTTGACGTGCCGGCGCGACGCATTGCGGCGATTTTCGGTGACTCCCGCCAGCAAACCCTGGTAGATTTCAGTGCCGCCGGACGCCTGCATAATCATGATGCGCGCCTTCGCTTCGGGCTTATTGGCGAGCGGCGCGGCTTTGATGATCACTTCTGCCGCATCGCTGAACGACACGACCGAAAACACATCTTCAGGGTTAAGATGCTCGATGATCTGGTGCGCGGCGGCTTTTACGCGATCGAGCCGCTGGCCGCGCATCGACGTACTATGATCGAGCACCAGCGTCAGGTTGAGCCGCGAGTCCATCTGTTGCAGGCTGCGCGTGCGTTCTGGCATCAACTCAACCAACAGATAGAAAACCTGCTGCTCATCGAGCGCCATCAACGACCGTTGACCTGTCGTGACGCGCATCGAAAAATAGTTGTTATCGCCGATTCGGCGGCGGCTCATATCGTACTTCTGACGTTCCACCGGATCATTGAGCAGGTTATGGGCTGCCGCAATGTCGCGGAACTGTGCCGCCGCACCTGGATTCTGGTTCACATCGGGGTGCAGCCGCCGTGCCAGTGCCCGATAGGCGAAGCGAATGTCATCTGGTGTCGCCGCAGGCGGTACACCCAACGCCTGATACAGGTCTTGGGGAGTGTCCATGTATATCCTCAGCCGGGTGTCTGAACCAGCACAGCGGTAATGTTATCGGGGCCGCCCCGATCGTTGGCGATTGCGATCAGCCGATCGCAGGCTTCCTGCGGCGTCTTGGCCGTTCGTACCGTCTCCGCCAACAAGTCCTCCGGCACTTGATTCCACAACCCATCGCTGCATATCAGCAGCCGCGCCCCATGTGGCAGCCGTCGCGTCAAAGCATCGACTTCCAGGTTATCGGTCTGCCCGATTGCCCGATATAACACATTTTTCTGCGGATGCACGGCGGCCTCTTCGGGCGTCAGTTGATCGAGTTCGATCAGGCGCTGCACCAACGAGTGATCGCGGGTGATCTGCTCAATCACGTCATCGGTGATCAGGTAAGCGCGGCTGTCGCCGACATGGCCGACATATGCCAGATCACCGAGCACAATTACCGCCGTCACGGTCGTTCCACCTTCGGGAATCTGCTCAGAGACAGCGTTGTTGGCGCTCTGGATAGCTTCACTGAGCGTCTCCGAGACGGTTGGGCGATCGCCGCCGGACTCGCTGGCGGGCGATGTCAACATGTTCATATACAGCTTGTTGATGATGTATTCAGCCACGATGCGGGTGGTGATCGCTGACGCCTTTTCACCGTCGTGGTGGCCGCCCATCCCATCGGCGACGACGAACAACCCGAAGTCCGGTCGCTCTTCGACGCTGATATTGGACGTAAAAAACGTCAACAGCGAGTCCTGATTATTGCTGCGCTGCTGCCCAATGTCGCTGTTTAGGCCATATTCGAGGTGTTTGCCGGGCTTGCGCACGTAGGGTTCGATCGGCGGCAGTGGGCGCGTTCTGCCAAAGCCTGCCAGCATTGACGGCGTAATATCGCGCTCGGCGTCGAATTTATCGAGCGGCTTGGTGCCGAACTCATCGACTGGTGGCCTCGTAATCGCTGCGGGTGGCCGTTCGATCGACACTGCGTCAACTGGTGACAGCGGCGTATCGGGCGGCGTGATGATGGGCGCAGGCGCACCCGTCACCATCGATGAGAGTGAATCTGGGCGCTTGGGAATCGTCTTGGCTGCCGGGGCGGGTGCGCTATCCGCAGGCTTCAATAAACGGCGCAGGAAGTCCATTGTAATCTCCGCAGTATATTCCGCTTATGCGTTGAGCGCATATAACACTTTGTCGGTCGAACCGATGTAAACGATATTATCGACGATCGCCGCCGACGAGGTGATCGGGCCATCTGTCTCGAAAGCCCAGCGCAACCGCCCTCGCTTGGCATCGATGCTGTAGACCTTTTTGTCGGTGCTGCCAAAGTACAGCGCACCGTTGAAGTAGGCCGGCGTCGAGACGATCTGACCGTCGGTTTTGAACTTCCACTGCTCTTTGCCGTTCAAGTCCAGCGCATACAGATAGCCATCCGCCGAACCGACATAGACCATTTTTTCGACCACGATGGGCGAGGAGACGATCGCCTTGCCCGTCCGAAAGTGCCAGATGCCATAACCGCCATCAACCGCGACGGCGTGAATCTGACCATCCATCGCCCCCACATAGGCGATTCCGTCAAAAATGACGGGCGACGAAGTGACGGCTCGCTTGGCTTTGAAGCGCCACTTCAGCGAGCGATTCAGATCGACGCAGAGGAGATCGCCCGACTCGGTGCCAAACAAAAAGCGATCTTCGGTCACGGCAGGACGCGACCGGATAGCCGTACCCACGGAGTAATTCCAGTCTGATTTGCCGTCGTGCAGGCGCACACCGTGTAAAGTGCCGCTGTCATTGCCAAAAAAGACGTGACCGTGTTCGACGATGGACGATGATCGGATCGCGCCGCCCGAATCAAATTCCCACCTTTTCTTGAGTGTGCGCAGTTCCAAGCCATACATTTTATGATCTTCGGAGCCGATCAAGATCAGGTTTTCTTCGGCGGCGATGGACGGCGTACCCGGTATGCCATCTTCGGTGGCAAACTTGATGATCGGCTTACCATCGGCGGCGTTGAACGCATACAGGTTGTTGTCGTAGGCGGCGATGTACACGATCCCTTTGAAGACGATCGGCGATGAGCGAATCTCGTCTTCAACTTTGGCCGTCCACAGCGCCTTCATCTTCGACTCGTCGATGAAGGCTTGTTCGGCGGCGGCGGCGGCACCCGGAGTCGTGGCGACGGGCCGATCGATCGTTTCCAGGGCGGCCTTCATCTCGGCAGCACTCTGATAGCGCGCGCCGCTTTCGGGCGACAGCGCCTTCATGATGATCGCCTCGAACTCCGCCGAGACCTTCGGGTTGGTCACGCGAATCGGGCGTTCCATGAACGTGAATGGCGCTTCCATGCGTGGATCGCGGCGCGTCAACAGGTGGTGCAGGGTCGCGCCAACCGCATAGATGTCGCTGACGGGCGACGCTTCACCCTTGTATTGTTCGGGTGGCGAATAGCCTTCCGTCCCGATCAGAGTTCCTTTCGGGCCGCTGGCCTGGAACGGCTTGGCGATGCCAAAGTCGATCAGGCGGATGCGCCCGCTCTTATCGATCATGATGTTCGAGGGTTTCACATCTCGAAAGATGATCGGTTCGGGCTGGTGGGTGTGCAAATAGCTGAGCACATCACACAACTCGATCGCCCATCGGCGCACCATGTCGGTCGGGATAAATTCGGTGGTGCGCGCCAACTCCGCTTCCAGGTCTTTGCCGTCGATATATTCCATCACCAAATACGCTTTATCTTTGGTGGGGAAATATTCAAATATCTTGGGCACGGCGGGATGCGTCAGCGAGGCCAGCACATCCGATTCGCGCTCGAAGTTGCGCAGAGTCAGCTCACGCAAGGCGGTATCGGCCTGCATGTTGAGCATTTCTTTGACCGCGACGTTGCGCACCACGTTCGGAAAGTGCAGGTCACGCGCCAAATAGACCGATCCCATGCCGCCGACGCCCAGCACGCTGATGATCCGATAGCGGTTCTGCAAGACCGAGCCAGATTGCAGCGATCCATCCGAACCTGATGAATGCGGCGGTAAAGGTGGCGGATTGGAAAACTTCTGAGTGGAGTCTACCATGACAGACTCGCCCCCCAATGGGATAAATAAGGGATCAAAACTTATTGCGATATTATAGTGAGCGCAAGGAATTCACGCAATTGTTGTTAAAAGATCGATATGGTCATCGCAATTGAATCAAACACAACACATCCACGCCTTATATCTGCACATCCCGTTTTGCGGCGTCCAGTGTACCTACTGCGCGTTCAACGTCTACACGCGCCGCGAAACCTTGATCCCGGCCTATGTCGAGGCGCTGTGCCGCGAGATCGGCTGGGTGGGGCGCGCGGCCACATCGCCACCGCCACTGCACACGATCTATCTGGGTGGCGGCACTCCCAGCTTGCTGACGGCGGCGCAGGTGGCGCGTATTTTGCGGGCGTGTCGCGCCGCTTTCGTGGTCACTCCTGACGCAGAAATCACGTTGGAGGCGAATCCGGGCGGCCTCGATGCGGCATACTTCGAGGATTTACGCGCGTGCGGCGTCAATCGCTTGAGCATCGGGATGCAATCCGCCCACGCGGCAGAACTGCGCTTATTCGCACGCGATCACGGCGTCGTTCAGGTGGCCGAGACGATGGCGGCGGCGCGCGCGGCGGGCTTCGATAACATCAGCCTCGATCTGATGTACGGGATTCCGCGCCAAACCGTCGCTATGTGGGGGGCGAGTCTTGACGCGGCGTTGGCTTTGCAACCCGATCATCTCTCGTTGTATGCGCTGCAACTAGAAAGCGGTACGCCATTGGCGCGTTGGGTGATGGGCGGTCGCTTACCCAATCCCGACGATGACCTCGCCGCCGATATGTACGAGGCCGCCGATTCGACGTTGATCGCGGCAGGGTTTGAGCAATATGAGATCAGCACCTGGGCGCGCCCCGGCTATGAGTGTCGCCATAACCTGCAATATTGGCGCAACGAGCCATTCTTGGGCGCCGGCGCGGGTGCGCATGGTTGTGCGGGCGGTGTGCGCTACCAAGTCGTGCGCGATCTGGAAACATATATCGCGCGTGCGAACAGCCAAAACACCGTGTTACCTTTTCCGCACACGGCGGCGGTCGATTCGTTCGAGCCAGTCAGTGACAATCAGGCAATGGACGATACCCTAATGACCGGGTTGCGGCTCTTACGCGAAGGTGTAGGTCGGTCGGATTTCGCGGCACGCTATGGCGTTTCGCTCGAAAGTGTCTTTGGCGAGGCACTGGCGAAAGTCGCGCCTTACGACATGCTTGACCTGAGCGACGATCGTATCCGCCTCAAGCCGCGCGCCCGCCTGATTAGCAATCAGGTCTTGCTGCACTTCATCCGCACGGGCGAGGCGTAATATTTCGTCCGATGGCGTAACCTCCAACACAATGAGAGATCGCTATCACGATGCAGTCGTACATGCGCTTATCAAAGATGGCTGGACAATCGTCTAAGAACCGGTTACGTTGACCGTCGAAGATCGGACTCTGAGCCTACTCCATTCGAGAGACACTCTGTTTTACTGGACTTTGTCCATATCAAGCGGCATAACACAGGGTAT
>JBBRMW010000035.1:0-30306 GCA_038230635.1 Aggregatilineales bacterium
AACAGAAAAAAAAGGCCGAGGAAGAGCGGGTTTTTCAAACGTATCTCAAAGAACTGCATGAGATCAGCATTGAATTGACCGCGATCGATCAACTGGATGATTTTTACAAGCACGCCGTGGAAGCCGCTCTGAGCCGCCTGGGATTCGACCGGATGGCCTTGTTTTTGTACGATCCGGAGACGGGTGACGCACTGGGTACCTATGGCACGGATGAGCACGGCCAAATTCAGGCTGAGCCGAATTTCAGGTTCACACCAGCACCCGATGGGATCATGAAGCGAACGTTCCAGCGCTCGGAGCGTCTTTGTCTCGATGAGGATGTTCCGCTCCACACCAATCAACTTGTAACCGGACGTGGATGGAACGCGGCGGCGGCTTTGTGGAATGGGTCGCAAAGCATTGGGTGGCTGGTCGTCGATAACGGCGTTCGGCATGGGGCGACCAGCAAGCCACAACTGGATATTTTGTCGCTGTATGCGATGACGGTGGGCACGCTGCTGGCGCGCAAACAAGTGGAAGCGACACTGCGCCAATCTGAGGCCAACCTGCAAAGCGTGATGAACAGCACCTCGGTCGGGATCGTGCTGGTGGATCGCACAAGCGTGGTGCGGCTGGCGAATCAACTAGCGAAAGAATACGGGCTGTGGGTGTATAACCGCCCGCTCGAAAGCGGCAAAACGCGCCTGATGGATTTGGAAATATCCGATCACGGCGTGGGTGAAGCCGTGTTTCAGAAGGTATTCGCGGGTGAGCGGCGATCACACGAAATCTCAAAAGAGATTGATGCGCAGTTCTTTACACTGGATATGCGCTATGACCCGGTGATTACGGCGAACGACGAAGTGGTTGGCGCGGTGGTCTCGTTTGTGAATATCACCGAGCGCAAACGGATCGAACTCGCGCAGCGCGAAAGCGAGGAGAAATTTCGGCGGCTGATGGATGCGGCCCCGGTGGCCGTCGTGATTTCGAGCCAGACAGGACGCATCACGCTCATCAATGACCAGGCGGAGACGCTGTTCGGGTATTTGCGGGAAGAGCTGGTGGGCGAGCCGATCGAAGTTTTGGTGCCGGATCAACAGCGCGACACGCATGTGCTAAATGCGGCGGCGTATCGGCATGGCCCGATCGCGCGCCCTATGGGAGCCGATGCCGAAGTGTTTGCGCAGCGCAAGGATGGCAGCCGCTTTCCGGTCGAGATCGATCTCAGCTATATCCAAACGCAGACTGGCTTGCTGATCATGAGTTTCATCGTCGATATGACCGATCGCAAGGAACGGGAACGGCAGCTGCGCTATCAGGCCAGCCTGCAGGAAAACGTGACGGATGCGGTGATCGCCACCGATCTCGAACTGAATATCCAAAGCTGGAATCGGGCGGCGACCCGTATTTATGGCTGGGGCGCGGACGAGGTGATCGGGAAGCCGCTGTGGGAGGTGCTGCAAACAAAATTCGTGTCCGAGGTGACCCAAGAATCGATTCCCCATGATTTTATGGGCGATGACTACCTGTCGAGCGAAGCGATCCAACGGCACAAAGACGGGCACGTTATTCAGACGCAGGTCTCTGCGGTGATGTTTAAAGATGAAAAGGGCAGCCCGCTCGGCATCGTCGAAGTGAGCCACGACATCACCGAACGTAAGCACGCTGAAACGGCCCTGCGCGAACAGCATGAATTTTTGCAACAGGTGATCAACAACGTGCCCGGCCTGATCCTGGTCAAAGATCGGGAGGGGCGCTTCCAGTTGGCGAATCGGCTCACCGCACAGATATTCGGCCTGACGCCCAACACGATCATCGGAAAAACCGGCTCTGAATTGGAAACCGATCTTGGACAGATCGGCTTTTTTCTCCAAGATGATCACGCGATTCTGGAAATCGGCGAGGCCAACTTTATACCCGAAGAGGCGATCCTGGACAGCCACTACCAAATCAGCAAAATCCCATTGAAGAATGGAAACAGCGCCTTCGATCGATTGCTGGTCGTTGCATCGGATATCACCGAACGGAAACGCGCCGAAGAAACGCTGCGCCAAGCATTTGAAAAAGAACGCGAAGTGGGCGAACTGAAATCACGGTTCGTGTCGATGGCCTCGCACGAATTTCGGACGCCGATGGCGACCATTTTGGCGGTGACGGACACGCTGAGCGCATATCGCCACAAAATGAGCAGCGAACAGATCGAGCAGCGCCTAAGCAAAATTCGGGGACAAATCGAGCATCTGACGGAGATCATGAACGATGTGCTCCAGTTGGCGCGAATGCAAGAAGGCAAAGCGACGATTGAGCCGACCGCGCTCGACTTTTCCGAGTTCTGCCGAGGGATCATCGAAGAGTTCCAGAGTCAGCCGAATCACGCGCACGAAATCTTCTACGAAGGCGGTGCGCAACCGCTGCCCGTTTATGCCGATCGAAAACTGATGCGGCAGGTGATTAGCAACCTGTTCACCAATGCCATCAAATACTCACCTCTGGCAAAAGCGATCCATGTCAGCCTGTCGAAAGTGGATCGATTTGTCGTGTTGAGCATTACGGACACCGGCATCGGCATTCCGGAAGCCGATCTGAAGCATCTGTTCGAGCCGTTTCATCGGGCGAGCAATGTCGGCACGATTTCGGGCACGGGGCTGGGGCTGACCATTATGAAGGAGGCGGTTGAGCGGCATGGCGGCACGATCACGGTAGACAGTATGGTCGATGTGGGAACTACGTTTACCATTCGCATCCCGGCGGATGGCGAAGGAGCAGGTAATGGCACGTATTCTGGTCATTGAGGACGAATATCCGATTTTGCAAGAAGTGTTGGAATGGCTGCAATTCGAGGGCTATGATCCGCTGGGCGCGGGCAATGGTCAGGAAGGGGTCGAGTTAGCGGTGGCACACGGCCCAGATGTGATCGTGTGCGATATATCGATGCCACTCATGGACGGTTATGAGGTTTTGCTGGCACTGCGCCAACGGCCCGAAACACGGCTGATTCCACTGATCTTTTTGACGGCGCGGGCGGACAAATCATTCATGCGGCATGGCATGGAACTGGGCGCGGATGATTATTTGACCAAGCCATTTACGCGCGGCGAACTGCTCTCGGCCATCACCAGCCGCCTGGAACGCCGCACCCAGATCGCGGAGAGCTACGATCAGGAGTTGGAAGCGGTCAAGCTCAAAATGTTTCGGTTGGTGACGCACGAACTGAAAACGCCGCTGTCGTCGGTGATGTTTGTGCGCGACGTAATCGACCGCCAACTGGGGCAGCTTAGCAATGAGCAGGTCCGCGATTTGCTGCAAACCCTGAGCGTGGGCACGGATCGCTTTCAGCATGTCGTCCAGCAAACCGTTTATATGACGCAGCTCGACAGCGGCGTTTTGAATCAGGCGTCGGTTCAGGACAGCGGCAGTACGAGCGAATTCTGGCATATTTTGCCATCCGCGATCGATCTGGGTCGGCATTTTGCCTTCCGCAATCGAGACGGCCAGATCACGATCGATCAGCGCGATCCCGATGCGCAGGTGATCGGTCTGGCGAACATGCTCAAACATGCGCTGGCGGAGTTGATCGCCAATGCGCTGAACTTTTCGCCGGAAGATGAGCCAGTGAGTATCACACAATGGAAGGCGGACGATCAGATTTGGCTGACGATTTTCGATCACGGCCTGGGTATGTCACCGCTCGAATCGGAGCAAGCGCAGCGTCCATTCGAGCAGATCGATCGTGAAAAACGCGAGCAGCAGGGGTTGGGGCTGGGATTGAGTATTGCGCGCCGGATCATCGAGCTGCATAGCGGCGTGCTGCAAATCAGTTCAGTGGCAGGCAAGGGGACGCAAGTTACGGTCAACTTCGCGTCGGTCGCGCCATTCCAGGCCGATCAAAGTGACGACGACAACGAAGACACATCATAAGCACAGGAGACGGTATTGTGTCAAAAATTCTGGTGATCGAAGATGAAGCGCCCTTGCTCGAAGAAATTGTGGACTTGCTGCGTTATGAGGACTATGAGGTTATCCCCGCGCATAACGGTCGAGACGGGATTGCGCAGGCGCTCGAACATGTACCCGATTTGATTCTATCGGACGTAATGATGCCTGAAACAGATGGCTATCGGGTGCTGCTGGAGCTACGCACGCACGATTCGACCGCGCTCACGCCATTCATCTTTCTGACAGCGCTGGCCGATCGCACCAATATTCGGTATGGAATGGAACTGGGCGCGGACGATTACATCACCAAGCCGTTCACGCGGGACGAGTTGTTGAATGCCGTTCAATCGCGCCTCAAAAAACAAGC
This sequence comes from Aggregatilineales bacterium, assembly GCA_038230635.1. Lineage (GTDB taxonomy): Bacteria > Chloroflexota > Anaerolineae > Aggregatilineales > UBA2796 > JBBRMW01. The sequence goes on from JBBRMW010000035.1 coordinate 4,283, forward strand.
CTTTATCCAACATCAATCCGAGTCGGTGCTCGATGAACTGCGTCTCAACATCATTCACTCGCTGCCCCACGAACTGCGCACGCCGCTGGTGAGCATCCTGGGCTTTGGCGAGCTGCTGATGCAAGATGTCGCCGCCGCGCGTTCACCAGAGCAACTGATGGTGATGGCCGAGGGCATCGTGCATGGGGGGCGACGGTTGTATCGCCTTGTCGAGAATTATTTGCTGTATGCGCAGCTTGAACTCTACCGCGATAGCATGGCGACCGATGAGAAAATCGAACACCCACAGTCGATCATGGCGCGGATGGGCGAACAGATCGCGTTTCAACATGAACGGCCAGATGATCTGTACGTACAGGCGATCGATCAAGTAATCTACATCTCCGAGGCCAACCTGCAAAAGATCGTGTACGAACTGCTCGATAACGCCTTCAAATATTCTAAAGCGGGTTCACAGGTAACGGTTTCGGGTGGCGTGGTGAATGGGCGCTATCACGTCCAGGTAACGGATCATGGCCGGGGCATCACCGCCGAAAATCTCAAAAAAGTGGGCGCGTATAACCAATTCGAGCGCGAGTCGTATGAGCAGCAAGGTTCTGGCCTGGGACTCCCGATTTCCAAACGGCTGACTGAACTTCAAGGCGGCGTGCTCCGCGTGGAAAGCACACCGGGCGTCGGAACGAGTGTGCATGTCGAAATTCTGATGTAGGGGCGCGGCAGGCGCGTCCGTGATTTGAATGGGTTTGTACGGGCACGCGATGAGGCAGGCGGGCGGATGCGGCAAGGGTGCGGACGCGGCAGGCCGCATCCCTACAACGGATGGGGATGTGTAGAGATGACGGCCTGCCGCCTGCGTTATTTGAGTGTCAAGAGGTACGCCACCACATCGTTAACCTGTTGGGCACTCAGGCTTTGCCCGAAGTTTTGCGGCATGATGCCCGGCTGGAAGCCTTTCACGACAAACGCATTCGGCGCGACGATCGACTCGTGCAAGTAGTCGGCTGCCGATTTACCCGGCTCGCGTGATTCGGCGCGTGTCGCCACACCTTTGAGCGATGGCCCGACCAGCACGATACCCGCTTGCATATCGTGGCACGCGCTGCACGCCGCGACGCCTGCGAAGATATTCTTGCCGCTCGCCACATCACCCGTGCCGCTTGTAGTGGTCGTCTGGGTGCTCTGGGTGCTGGCGGCGGTCGCAGCGAGCACGGTGGCGGCATGAGTGGGCGCGAGTGTCGCGGGCACGGCACTGGCTCCGGGCGTGACGCTCGCCGTATTTCCAACTGTCACCGTAACCGGTTGTGAGGCCGCACCCGGCACGTTGGCGGTTTGTGTCGGCGTCCCGAACAGGACATAGATAACCACCAATTCGGTGGCGGTCGGGCCGTCACTGGCGGTGTGCGTGACGGGTAGGACGGTGACGGGCGCGCTCGTCGCCATACCCGCCATATCCGCCATGCTCTTTGTCGTCGCTATGCTGGTTGGCTGCGCCGCGACCAGCACCGGAAGGGCCGTGACATCGTGCATATTGCCGGCGATCATCACGGTCGGCGTGCCGCACGCGCTCAGTACAAGCGCCAGCAGCAAACCGGAGAGGATCAAAGCAGGGCGTGTGAACCGATCGTTCATCATGGGATTCAAAAATCCTCGCATCACTTGATCACCAGCGCCGTCACCATGCCGAACATGCCCGTTGGGCCTTCGGCGTGCGACAAGATGTGGCAGTGATACGCCCACACTCCGATGTCCTGGCAATCGATCAACACGTCGTAGCGCTCGCCCGGCGCGATATTCAGGGTATCCGCCAAGTAAGGCGCAGGCAGTCGCGCACCATCTTTGGCGATCACGAGTTGATACATGCCGTGCAAGTGCATCGGATGGATCATCAAGCCTTCGTTCATATAGCGCACGCGGATGCGATCGCCTTTCTTGGCGAGGATCGGCTGCGTGGCCGGGAAACCTTTGCCGTTCAAGCTGAAGCCGATCGCCGAATCATTCAGCATCATGATGTAATCGGCATCGACGCGCGGCTCGTTCGTACTATCCAGTGGATCGATGATGAACGCGCCCATCAGACCGCGCGTGACTTGCTCGGTCGAGTTGTGGTGCGCGTGATACATGTGGCTGCCGCTCGGTTTGGCGACGAACTCGTAAGTAAACGCTGCGCCGGGCTTGATGACGGGTTGCGTAATAAACGGCACGCCATCCATGCTGTTCGGGGTATGTACGCCGTGCCAGTGAATAGCCGTGCTCTGCGTCATATTGTTGGTGACGAGAAAACGCACCTTATCGCCCTCCGTGACGCGGATATACTCGCCGGGCACGCGCCCGTTATAGAGCATGGCCTGGGCGATTTGGCCGGGGCTGGTTTCCCAATCGCCTTCTGTACACACGATTTTGAAGACTTTGGTGTCGCCGTCCAGCGTGTAGGGCATGGCGACGCCCCAGAAATCTTTATCCTTACCAATGTTGTCGAGATAGGCTTTGACGCCCGCCTCGTGCATTTTGTCCATATCGTCGGCGCTCATGGTCTGCGCCTGCACGCCATTGGTGGTCGGCGGCACATCCGCTGCGCTGGCCCGTCCGACCGCACCCAGGCCAAAAGCCGCCGCCAGCGCGCCACCCGCCTTCAGAAACCCCCGCCGATTGAATACACTCATCCCATCCTCCTGAATCACCACACGGAACCTGATCTTGTGCGCTGATTATCCGAGCGGCATTCCGCCACAGACAGTGTTTTTGATCCAGGTTAAACCCGACAAATGTCATTTGATATTCGGCTGACAAATCGAAATCGATCTCGTTTCTTAATCGTGGACGCCTAAAATCCGCTTGGGTCGCGTGCATAAACAGCAGACGCGGCAGGCCGTCGTCCTTACAAAAGATTCCCTGTGAGGCGGCTCGACCCATGATCCGTCAGCCAAAGCGATCCACTTGCTTTTTAACGGCGACTGATGCGCAGTCGGGATCGCTTTTTGAGAAGGAGCGTATGAATGTCCGCCCGAACCGTTACCTTCCACAAAGTACGTCGCGCTTTCGGCGATCCTGTCGAAGCACCCAAACAGCATCCCCGTTTTGAGCCGCCGCCGTTCACCAACAATACAAACTTGCTCTTGCCATTGGATGTGGTGCTGCCCAACGTCGCGCAGCACGTCGAAGCCGCCGGGCAGTTGGTATTTCAGGCCGTCGGTGACACGGGCGGCATTCATGATGACAGCCTAGCACAAGTGGCGGTCGCCGATCACATGGAAGCGCAGATCGCGTCGGCTGCCGATCGGGACAAACCGCAATTTTTCTATCATCTCGGCGACATTGTGTATTACAACGGCATCAGCTATCACTACCCGGAACAGTTCTACGATCCGTACAAGCACTATCCCGCGCCGATCTTCGCCATCGCGGGCAATCACGACGGCGATACCAACACGCGCCCGACCGATGAAACCGATCCCGAACCGACGCTGACCGGCTTTATGCGGAATTTCTGCGATACCCAGACGCGCTACATCGACACCTATCGCCCGACCATGACGCAGCCCTATGTGTACTGGACGCTCGATGCGCCTTTCCTGCGAATCATCGGTTTGTACTCCAACGTGGATGGGCTGCTCGATGGTCTCGGCACGTACCAGCAGCAGGCGTGGTTCGAGGATCAGATGATTCACGCGCCGACCGACAAATGTCTGATCGTGACCGTGCATCATCCGCCCTACTCGCTCGATGGCTCACATGGCGGCTACAGCGACATCGGCAACGCGATCGATCGCGCGGCGAAGGCGGCGGGCGGGCGCTATCCCGATGCGGTCTTCACTGGGCATGTCCATAATTACCAGCGCTTCGAGCGCGTCGTGCATCATCAACACATTCCCTATGTGGTGGCGGGCGCGGGCGGCTATGCGATGAATGCGAAAGCTATCCACAAAATGCAACGGGATACCAACAAAAACGTGCCCGTGCTGCCATTCCGAACGCTGGCACATAACGTGACGCTCGAAAAGCTCAACGAGGTTGACTCGGGCTTTTTGCGGCTGACGGTGGACGCCCAGATGCTCAAAGGTGAGTATTTCGCCGTGCCGTTCGATGGTCCCGCCCCGACCGACGCTTTCGACACGTTCACGGTGAACTGGAAACGCTGAGTCGCCGAAACCCGGAAGCGAAAACGGGCGATCCAAGGTGGTCGCCTGTTTTGTGCGTGCCATATATGACCAATCGGCGATCGAGCGAACAAACGCTTGTTAGGTATTTTGGCCGTCTCATGATAAAATAGCGGCGTCAACTTATTGGACACGCGATTTTTCATGACGACCACTGCCATCGGCAGCACCGACCCAACTACGATCCTCTTTATCGAAGAAATTCCGCTCGCGTCAAGTGATCGGGTGTTGATTCTACACGCCGACGATCCGGCGCTATCGATTGCCATTGCGCGACAGGCCGCCGAAGTTGTCGTTTATGATGCCAGCTACAGCGCGTTGAGCCGCCTCCGCGACCATCTGGCCGCGCGCAAAATCGGCAACGTGATTGTCTCCGACGACGTTTTCCCCGATGGGGCACCGAAATTCGACGCCGCCATTTTGCCGATCGCCAAAGGCCGTGATTATGCGCGCGGATTGCTGTGGTCGGCGCGGCGAATGCTCAAGCCCGGCGGCAGATTGTATGTTGGCGGCCCCACGGATGGTGGTGCAAAAACGCTGATCAACGATGCGGGCGAGCTATTTGGCGCGGCGGGCACGTTGGCTTATAAGCGGCGCTGCCGGGTCGGAGTCGCCGAGCAGCCTGATTCGCCGGGCGTATTTCCCGCCGCCTGGGGTATCGATCCGACGGCCATGCAAACGCGATCGATCGCCGATTTGACGCTGCACACGATGCCCGGCGTCTTCAGTTGGGATCATCTTGATAAGGGCACGGAACACCTGCTGGCGGCGCTCGATGTGCGTGCAGGCGATCGGGTGCTCGATATGGGCTGCGGCTACGGCGTGATCGGGTTGACGGCGGCGAAGCGCGGCGCGGCACATGTCACCTTGACCGACGATAATTTGCTGGCCGTCCGCTGCGCGCGGGCAAACGTCGCCACGAACGAGATTACGAACGCTGAAGTCGTGGTGGGTGATGTATACAGCGCACTCGATCACCAAAAATTTGATCTGATCGTGAGCAATCCGCCCTTTCATCAAAAATTCGATGTGAATACCAACGTCGCGCACCGCCTGATCCGCGAGGCAAAGCCATTGCTGCGGAGTGGTGGCCGATTGGTGATCGTGTCGAATGCGTTTTTGCGCTACGAAAAAGTAATGGCCGAACATTTCCGCGCGGTGCGGCCTCTAACGCAGGATTCGCGGTTCGCGGTGTTTGAGGCGCAGGCGTAAGAACCTCACCCCCGACCCCTCCCCGCACGCATGGAGGGGAGTCAAGCGGCAAGTGAAGTCCCTTTCCGTAGACGGGGAGGGATTTAGGGTGGGGTTCTTCTCGGCAACTTGAAAAGGATATGTGAATGACGACACTCGATTCGACCGAAACAACCTTGAAAGCATCGGCGGCGCTCTCAGCGGAGACCTTGCGCGAGATGTACTGGTCAATGTTGATCGCGCGCCGCGTCGATGAGCGCGCCTGGGCGTTGCATCGCCAGGGTAAGATCGCCTTCCACATCAGCGGCATGGGGCACGAGGCGACACAGGTGGGTGCCGCTTTTGCCATCAATCGCGGCGTCGATTACGTGCATCCGTACTACCGCGATCTGGCGCTCGTCATGGCGATCGGCGTCACACCGCAGGAGTTCATCGTCAGCTTGTTCGGCAAAGCGGGCGAATACAGCAGCGGCGCGCGTCAGATGCCCAGCCATTTCAGCAAAAAAGACCTGAACATCCTGAGCAGTTCCAGCCCGGTGGCGACGCAAGTTCCGCAAGCGGCGGGCTTGGCGTTTGCGATCAAATATCGCTGGCAAACGGGCTTGACCGATCAACATGACGCGACCCAGCCGCGACTCGCGCTGACCTGCCTCGGCGAAGGATCGACCAGCCAGGGCGAGTGGCACGAAGGCATGAACTGGGCGGGCGTGCATAAGCTGCCGTTCATCTGCTTGGTAGAAAACAACAATTACGCGATCAGCGTGCCGATGGATCAGCAAATGAACGTCCGTGATGTGGCCGATCGCGCGCCCGCCTATGGCGTGATGGGCGTCGTCGTCGATGGCAACGATATTTTGGCGGTCTACGATGTGATGAGCGAAGCGGTACAACGTGCCTATCGCGGGGAGGGCGCAACTCTCGTCGAAGCCAAGACGTACCGCATCGTGCCGCACTCGTCCGACGACGACGATCGCAGCTACCGTTCGCGCGAAGAAGTCGAATCGTGGAAACGCAAAGACCCGATTCACCATTTGCAAGATGTGCTGCTCGAACGCGGCTTGCTCGATCAAAAGATGATCGATGGCTACGAGGCGCGCGCCCGATCGATCATCGATGAAGCGCAGCGCTACGCCGAAAGCGCACCCTATCCACCCGAAAGCGATTTGTTCGGTGGGGTGTATGCAGACTGAGAGAATGGAGTGATCGACGTGCAAACAACAGATGTCATACAAGCAGATGGACGGATTACGCTACCCGCTGAATGGCGGGAAAAATACGGCATCAAACAGGGCGATAGTGTGTCGTTTATCGAAACCGATCATGGCTTGCTGGTGCTCCCGCGAGAAGCGGCAGCGATGGCACTGCTCGATCAATTGGGCGGCAATCTCCGTGCTCAACATCTCACGCTGGATGAAATGATCGAATCTGGGCGTGAGATTCGGCAGCAAATCTATGACGAGAAATATGCCTGATGACTATTTCAATCCGCCCCGCGACCATTGAAGACAGCCCCGGCATCGGCAAGGTACAGTTGGATAGCTGGCGATCGGCGTATGCGACAATTTTGCCCGCCGAATACCTAGCGCAGTTCTCGTATGAAGAGCGTGACGAAGATTGGCGCGATCTGCTGGCTTCCGGCGCGGAGCATATTATCTACGTAGCCGAAAATGAGACGAACGTGATCGTCGGTTTTGCGTATGCCGTGCCCAAAGGCGATGATACCTATCAGAGCGAACTTCGGACGCTGCATGTGTTGCCGACTTTTCGCGGTCAGGGCATCGGACGAAAGCTGATCGCGGCGGTCGCCCGCAATTTCAAGGCGCGCGGGATCATGTCGCTGTATCTGGATGTGCTCAAAGAGAATCAGCCCTCGCGCGCGATTTATGAGCATCTGGGTGGCAAGTTGCTCGGCGAACACACGATCGAGATCGGCAAAAACGATGTCACGGGCACAGCCGCTGAGGTGAGTTACGGTTGGCCGAATATTGACGTTTTGTGCGGCGAATCAAACAAGGAACTTTGAATGCCTGAAATGACCTTGATCGATGCGATCCGCGAGGCGATGGACGAAGAACTCGCCCGCGATCCGCGCGTATTTTTGACGGGCGAAGATGTGGGCGTGCGCGGCGGCGTGTTCCGGGCGACGCAGGGCTTGTTCGATAAATATGGCCCGCTGCGCGTGGTCGATTCGCCGTTGGCCGAACTGAGCATCGTCGCCATTGGGATCGGCGCGGCGATGGCGGACTTGCGCCCAATCTGCGAAATTCAGTTCGCCGATTTTATTCACCCCGCCTTCAACCAGATCGTCAACGAGGCGGCCAAAATGAACTACCGCTCGAACGGTCAATGGTCGGTACCGCTGACCATCCGCGCCCCATACGGCGGTGGTGTTGGCGGCGGCCTATATCACAGCCAGAGCGTCGAGGCATTATTTGCACATGTGCCCGGCCTCAAAATCGTGATTCCCTCGAATCCGCGCGACGCCAAAGGGCTGCTCAAGAGCGCCATCCGCGATCCGAATCCCGTCTTGTTTTTCGAGGCCAAGAAGGGTTATCGCAGCATCAAGGGCGACGTGCCCGAAGGCGAATATACGACGCCGATCGGGCCGGCGGCAATTACCCGTGAGGGCGGCGATCTGACCGTCTACGCTTACGGGATCATGGCGCATTACTGCCTGGAAGCCGCCGAGATCGTGAGCCACGAAAACGGCATCGAGGCGATGATCGTCGATCTGCGGACGCTGCTGCCGGTCGATCGTGAGACGATTATCGAGACGTTCAAGCGAACGGGCAAAGCGCTGATCGTCCACGAGGATACGCTGACGATGGGTTATGGTGCGGAGGTGGCCGCCGTGATCGGTGAAGGCGCGTTCGAATACATGGATGCGCCGATCCGTCGGTATACTGGCCCGGATGTGCCCGCCGTGCCGTTCAGCCATCCGCTGCAAGAGGCGTTCATGCCCAGCCCAGAAAAGATCGCCGACGCCATCCGCGAATTGGCTGCCTACTGATTGGGTACTGACGATGCTGTTCAACACCAAGCCAGAATTCGTGGGGATCGAAGCGATCAAAACGCGACAGGCGGTGCAATTGGCGCAGTTTGAACGCTGGGCGACGGCGGGGCAATGGCAATCTATTCACGACCATCATTACGATTGGTGGATGTTCCCGATCGACGCACCGAGCAGCTACGGCTTTGCCTGGACGGTTTACGAGGGCGACATTGCCGAGTTGAAAAAAGATGCGGCGTACCTGGATCGCTATCTACGAGGAGTCACGTTCCTGATGCGCGCCTGGGGTTGGGATGTCGATAAGGCCGAGTTTATTCCCAATCCTCAGCCTGATCAGAAATGGCAGGATTGGCCGATTCGGCTTTATAAAGCGGCCAAATCTTTGACCTTATTTGGATATGATGCGCAGTTTGAGTCGCTGCGAAGCTATGCGCAACACTTAATTCTGAGCGGCGAGGATTTCATGTACAACCGTCGAGACTTAGCCACGTTTTTCGAGTAATTGAGCAGGAGATCTGATGTCAACCAATGTGATCATACCCCAGCCTAGAAAAGATCGCCTATGTCATCCGCGAGTTGGCAGGTTATTAATCTACCTTGTGCAGGGCAAGCTAAAATCGAGATGAAATGGTGGGATGTAAAACAAGATCGCTAGGCGATTCCCTTAGTTACATAAGATGAGGTACTAACAAAATGGATTTACAAAAACTAGGTTGGGATTTAGCAGATCTCGACCGAAGTCTGATCACGTATCAACGATCTATCAATCTTTATGGCGCGTCGCTTGAACAAAAAGTTGGGCGAGATGGGTACACACAAGAAGACCTTGTCCGCGACATTCTGTTGTTTAGACAGCAGCAAACGCCTAACAACCCGCGAGTCGCCCTTGGTGCGTTTTACAACGAATGTGTCAAACTCTATCCGCTTATAACTGCGGAAGATCGAGACACGATGCGAAAGATTTTCAGAAAGCATTCAAACGTGGGTAGTGGTGGGATATTAACCTATATCATGCAATGTGTTGAATGTCTAGAATCACCTTCCGACGAAGACATTTTTCGTATAGCGCTAATTGCCCTATCGCTCAATAATTTCTCACCTGATTACCGCGACACAGGTGCTGTGCAAGCAGAACTTGCAATCGCAGCCGTGAGAACTTCGATCAATATGGAGCCACACTGTCTTGAAATTGCCGAATTGTCGGCTGATGATTCCCCGATAAGCATGAAAAAAAGTATGGCAAAATTCCACATCTATGCGCCACAGGCCAAGCGAATTTTCGATGATGATTTTATGTCTTATTGGGAGGGGACGTTGTGACTCATCACGCGAGGTACATATTTGCTTAGGCTGCATGATATAAGTTAATAAAGCGACCATGAGTATGAGGAATTGTAATGTCAACCAATGTGATCATGCCCCAACTGGGCGAGAGCGTCGTCGAGGGCAAAGTTAGCAAGTGGCTCAAGGCGGTCGGCGATCGAATCGATGAATTCGAGCCGCTGCTGGAAGTCAGCACCGATAAGGTCGATACCGAAGTGCCCGCCCCCGCCGCCGGGATCGTCTTGCAAATCCTCGTGCCGGAAGGCGAGACGGTGGCGCGCGGCACGTTGCTCGCCTTGATCGGCCAGCCCGATGAGCTGATCGCCGCCGCTGAACCCGTCGCACAGCCAGTGATCGCGGCCAGCAACGGCGCGCACATCGCCAATCGGATCAGCCCGGTGGTGGCGCGTATGGCCTCCGAGCATCGGCTCGATCTGGCACAGATTCGCGGCACGGGCATGGATGGGCGCATCACCAAAAAAGACGTGGAAGCGTATCTCGCGGGCGGCGCGTCTACGTCTGCTGCACCCGCCAAGACGGAGATTCCGCCCTGGGAACAGCCGATCGAGGGCGATCTGTTCAAGCCGACGGGCGAGATTTTCGCCAAAGCCTCGCAGGGACTCAGCAAAAAACTCACCGCCCAGCCAGCCCGGAACCTCACCCCCTCACCCCCTCTCCGTAATCACGGAGAGGGGGAGTCGAACGCCGCGCCAGAACTCGCCAATGGGGACGAGATTGTGCCGCTGTCGTCGATGCGGCGCGCGATCGCTGAGCACATGGTGCGCTCGAAGCTGCACACCTCGCCACATGTGACCACCGTCTTCGAGGTCGATCTGAGCGCGGTGCTCGCCCACCAAATGGCGAACGCGGCGGCATTCGAGAAGCAGGGCGTGCGACTCACGCTGACCGCCTATTTCGTGATCGCCTCGGTCCAGGCGCTGGCGGCGCAACCCTGGGTGAACAGTCAATGGACAGAACAGGGCGCATTGCTGCATCAGGCTGCGCACATCGGCATGGCTGTCGCTATTCCGGATGGTTTGATCGTGCCCGTGATTCACAACGCCCAGGATTTGAGTCTGAGCGGGGCGGCGCGGGGCGTCACCGATCTGGCGAATCGGGCGCGCAAAAAGCAGCTACGTCCCGATGAAGTGAGCGGCGGCACGTTCACGATCACCAATCACGGCGTATCGGGCAGCCTATTCGCCACGCCGATCATCAATCAGCCGCAGGCCGCGATCCTGGGCATTGGCGCGTTGCAAAAGCGGGTGATCGTGCTGAGCGATGCGCGCGGCGACACGATGGCGATCCGCCCGATGCTGTACGCGACGCTCACCTTCGATCATCGCCTGATCGACGGCGCGACGGGCGATGGCTTCATGAGCGTATTCAAGCAAACGCTGGAAACGTGGAGTTGAAAAGCGTAATACGTTGGGAAGTGAAGCATATTGGCAACATTCCTGCGTGTACCCATTCCATCCGAGGTTTATCGGGATTTATGTGGCGAAGGTGACTCCGATGAGTGATGTAACCGTGCTCTTTATCGACACAATCGTATCAAATCCCAAAGTACGCAACGGGCAACCGATTATCGTAGGAACCACGATGCGCGTGCAAGACATCGCTATCGGCGTCGCCTACAAAGGCTATTCGGTAGCCGACCTGCTCACGTACTATCCGCACCTGACTCAGGCACAGATCTACGCAGCACTGGCCTACTACTACGCTCACAAAGCCGAAATCGACCAGCAAATCGAAGCAGATGCCGAATTTGCACGCAACGCAAAGGATCAAAAACTTGGGCAGCGACATCCGCCTGTACTTCGATGAAAACGTTGAAATTGTGGTTGCCGAACAGATGCAAGCGCGTGGTATCGCGTGTGTCACCATTCGTGATTTGAATCTGCTGGGGGATACGGATGAAAACCATCTTCAGCGCGCCACAGCCAATGGCTATGTGTTATGCACCTATGATGCGGATTACCCACGTCTGCACGCAGCAGGTTTCTCTCATGCGGGAATCGTTTTCGCCATTGAGCAAGTAACCTCCATCGGTGATTGGGTACGCGGCCTGGATCTGATTTGCGGTGTAATGACCGCTGATGAAATGAAGAATCACATTGAGTATTTATGAGAATTGATGACCGCAGCCGTCCGCGAAGAAATGTCTGGAAATAGGATTAAGATAATCCTCGTAAACTTGAAATCAGAGGAGATCGAAACATGGATCGAGTCGTAGACCTGACCGCCCTCGTGCGGCGCGAAGTGGCCGATTATGCGGCGGAGTCGCCGAATTCCACGTTGTTTTTCTTGGAAGATCAGCCGCATCAAGTGTTCGCAACGGTCGTTGTACCAACTTCGCCAACCTCTAAAACGCGGATCGTCGTCATGGCACGCGTTGAAGGTGATACGGTAATCATCGACGCCGACAACACCTATAGGCCGCTCTACGAGGAGTTGATGCACAACGGCGTCCCGGCGCAGAATATTATTCTGGGCTATGCCGGGAAAGTTCATCCGCCAAGCAACTGAGTAATCACGACCAATTTCCCTCTCTACAATGCGCCAAGTGACTCACCATCGGCGGCGAATGAGTCGCCGATCTGGTTGAGGGCGGCGAGTTCTGCGTTCAGGGTCGCGCGCGCGGTTGACAAATCCCTATCGGTGGCGGCGCGCTGCGTCAGTTCTGCCTCGATCTCGGTCAGACGCGGCTGCCACGCCTCATGAACGATCGTTTCGATCTGACCCTTCAGCGCCGCGCCGATCGCCTCAAATTCTGTATTCACCAGCGATCGCACGCCCGGAATTGATTCGCCCTGGGCATCGACATAGCCCTCGAGCACAGCGGAGAGCATCGTGCGCGATTGGTTGGGTGGTGGCAGTGGCTTTTTCAGCTCGGCTTTCAGGCTCGTTCGCACGCGCCCGACCAATACCGCACCCGCCGTGCCACTGCCCGCCGCGCCCGCCATTAATGTCAACACGCCGCCGATCGCGCCCGACGTGATCAGTTCGGCCAGCACGATGCCCGCCGCGATCGCCAGACCCGCCGCCACCGCCATCGCCACATCGCCGTTAAGCCGAATATCGGTCATGCCGAGCTTGAGGCTGAGCGCGCTTTGAACGCTCGCTTCGGGATCGGCGGCGGGATGGTATTCGGCGAGCAGTTCGCGCAAATCGGCGATCGTGTTGCGGTACAGCCGATTGAAGCGCCCATTCACGAAGCTGCTTTTGTCGGTCATCCAGGCATCGACCGTGTTCTTGATCACCTCCGGCAGCCGAATATGCGCCTCACGCAAGCCACCGATCCCATACGAGTCGATCGCCTCGAAGGTGGCCGTTTCAATGCGCACACCCAACTTATCGACATCGCCCGCGACCGCCCCGACGATCTCGCGGATTTCCGCGTCCACGCCTGCGATCAGCGCCGCTTTGCGCGTCTCCCAGGTTGCGGCGCGCGCCCTCAGATTAGCGGATTCGGCGCGCAGATCATCGGTTTGGCGATCGAGATCGCCCAGCCGATGTTCAGCCCGTGTGCGCAACTCGCGCAAGTGACTCTCGCCTTTGCGCAGCGAGTCGGCCAGCAGTCCGCGCCCGCGCCCTTCGATCAGAAAGTCCGAGAGGCGCGGCAAAAACTGATCGAAGCCGCCGCCCGATCCCCGCAAATACGCGCGCGGATTCACGCCGATCACGGCAGGCGCAGCGATTCCCATCGATTCGAGGGTGCGCTCGGCGTAGGCGATCACTTCGGCGGCCTGTTCCGGCGATCCGTTGATCATGTTTTGCTTGTCGTTCATCACGAACAAAAAGCGCCCGACATAGGCCAGACTGAACGTCAAAAATGCGATCTCCGTGCCGCCCAGCGGCGGATCGACCATAAACACGAACAAGGCTGCGTGGATGGTCGGGATCACGCGCTCTGTCACGTCCTGATGGGCGCGCGTCACCGCACCGAGGCCGGGCGTGTCGATCAGGACGATCCCGTTGCGGCGCAAAAAATCGGAGTCGATCCACAGTTCGACGCTCTCGACTCTTTCGGCCAACGATGATTCGCCCGGCTTGACGTGCTCGCTGACATAGGCTTCGATCTCGGCGAGGTTCGTCCCGGTGATCGGTGATCTTGTCGGATCGCGGAAGCTGACGCGATAGTGTTCAACCGACTCGCCCGATTCGAGCGCATTGATCCGGGTGATCGCGGCGGTGTTGGGCAGCGGCGCGGTCGCCAGCAGATCGGCGCGATCCAAAATTGCGTTGATCAGCGTGCTCTTGCCGCGATTGAACTCGCCGATCACCGCGACATTGAAGATCAGCGCGTCGAGATCATCGGCGGTGCGGCGAATCAGATCGCCCGATTCGCCCGCAAGCGCGGCCAGATCGCGCAGGTGAGCGGCGATCTGTCGTTTGAGCGCCTGAAACGCGGGCAGCCGTTCGAGCGCGGCGTTGTTGCTATCGGTCATAAAAATGCCTTCGCCCCGACTGCGTTAAGAAGGGATTCGCGGTGGGAATAAATCTTCGCACACGCACGGATAGTATAACGTTTCCGTTCGGCCATTGACGACTGGCTTATCCAAGAAGGCAGCAGCTTCTCCCCAATTTTTGCGACTTCGCAATTGTCCGGTCACAATTTGACGAATCAGTTTGAACTCAACAATATGTGGCGATCTCGCCCAGTGGACGGCAGCGAATGGCAGTGGCAGTGTTTGGCAGTATCAACATGGACTTGGTGGTGCGCGCGCCGCAGCTTCCCACGGCTGGGCAAACCCTCACCGGACATTCTTTTTTCAGCGCCGCTGGCGGCAAGGGCGCAAATCAGGCCGTCGCGTGCGCACAACTGGATATTCAGACCCGCCTGATAGGCTGCGTGGGAACGGATACGTTTGGCGCCGTGCTGCGTCAGGGTTTGAACAATTATCGAGTCGATATTTCCGGCGTCACTGAGTTTGATGGGCCATCAGGCGTGGCCTTGATCACAGTCGATGACTACGCTGAAAACACGATCGTTATTGTGGCTGGGGCAAACGGCACGCTCAAGGCGGACTCAGTTGTGCTCGAAGGCGCGTTTCGAGATGCCCGCGTGCTGCTGCTGCAACTCGAAGTGCCCATTGCTGAGAGCTTGGCCGCCGCACGGTTGGCTCGGACTAATGGCCTTACCGTGATTCTCGATCCTGCCCCGGCGCAGCCATTGCCGCCAGAATTCTATCGGTTGGTTGATATACTCACGCCGAACGAATCCGAGGCGCTGCAATTGGTCGGGCACACGGTGAATAATGAACAGAGCGCTGCCGCTGCCGCCAAGACGCTGCTGGAACGCGGCACACCAAATGTCATCATCAAAATGGGTAGCAAAGGTGTCTATTGGGCACACGGCGCCGTCGGACGTCTTTTTCCAGCTTATCCCGTGCAGGCGGTTGATACGGTGGCGGCGGGTGATGCGTTCAACGGTGGATTGGCCGCCGCTTTGAGCGAAGGGCACGCTTTTGAGGATGCCATCCAGTGGGGCTTGGCAACCGCCGCCATTTCAGTGACGCGAATCGGCGCGCAGCCGTCGATGCCCAGCCGCGCGGAAGTAATGGCACTGCTGGCCGGTTCTTGAAATGGGGACGATTGCATGGGGTTCACAGACGTGAAGCGAAGCGAAAAGGCAGGTGCGTAAATGCCTGGGGCTGAAACCAAGTTTTTGAGGGGCTGGTGGGCGAGATTAGGGCGGAATGATCAAAACATTCGGCTAGATCAATCTCTCCGAAATTTGGTTTCAGCCCGGTGGCTTTTGAACTCGAATTGACAGTCCGCCCGAATTTCTGCATAATTCAAGCGTTCAACAGCACCCAAAGTCAGGCGGCTAGGTGGGCATTAAAAAATGAGTGATTTTGTCGGACGCACGCTCGGTCCCTATAAGCTAGAGGCCGCGCTTGGTAAAGGCGGCATGGCGACCGTCTATCGCGCCTTCCAGACGACCGTCAAACGGTATGTGGCCGTCAAAGTGATGAGTACTGAAATCGCCGATAATCCAGGCTTCGTGGAACGCTTCACGCGCGAGGCTGAGGTGATCGCCGCGCTCCAGCATCCGCATATTTTGCCCGTCATCGACTATGGAGATGCCGAAGGCGTCCACTATCTGGTGATGCGCTACATCGAAAACGGCTCGCTCGAAGATCGGATGCGTAAAAAGCCGCTGAGCATGACCGAAACGGCGCGCCTACTGGAGCAGATCGCGTCGGCGCTCGATTACGCCCACAAGCGCGGCATCGTCCATCGAGATTTCAAGCCCAACAACGTTTTACTCGATTCCGACGAAAACGCCTACCTGACCGATTTTGGCATCGCGCGGCTGGCGCAGGATACGAATCGCCTGACGGCCACGGGCACTGTGATGGGCACGCCCGCCTATATGTCGCCGGAACAAGGCATGGGACGCCCGGTTGATGGCCGTTCCGATATTTATGCGCTCGGCATTGTGCTCTATGAAATGGTGCTCAATCGGCTGCCATTTTCTGCCGATACGCCCGCCGCCCTCATTTTTCAGCACGTCTATGAAACACCCACGCCGCCCAAACAGATTCGGCCCGATCTCTCGGACGCGATCTCGAATGTGATCGCGCGCACCATTGCGAAAAACCCTGACGATCGCTATCAGGCCGCCATCGATGTATCGCGCGCTTTCAACGAGGCATTGAACGGCGCGCCGCAGGGTACGCAGCCGCCAACCTCCGATTTTCAACGAACGATGGTCGGTGGAGAAGCCGTCCCAATGCCTGCCACGCCGATTTATCGTGGAACGCCACCGACCATCGCGCCACCGACCGGGGGCGTCGTGGAAGGCCGCACGCTGCCGCCGCGCAACTATGATAAGGGCGCGACACCACCTCCCAGTACGCCGTTCGGAGGGGCCGCACCGACGATTCCGCCGCAGCCACCCACCAGCCAGATCGGAACACCTTCCGCCAACGCGCCCGCTGCACGACGCGGCTCGCCCCTGCCCTTGATCCTTGTGGCGGTGCTCATCATGCTTGCACTAATCGGTGGCGGCGGTTTTCTGGTGGTCAACAATAATAACCAAAGCGCCACTAACAGCGCCAATACGCTGGTCGCCATGCTGATTTTGTCGGCGACAAAGACGCCCACCAACACCTTCACGCCTTCGCTGACTTTCACGCCCAGCGCTACCGACACGTTCACCTCGACAGCCACGCCGACGCCCACCTTCACGCCAACGTTGACGCCTTCGCACACACCGACGCCCACCGCGACAGCCACGCCCACCAATCTGCCCACGCTGACGCCTAATGCGACCCTCACGCAGATCGCGCAGCAGTTCGCCACCATTAATGCCTTCCAAGACAATCAGACGGCGACGGCGGTGCAGCGTGGCATCGATGAGGCTACCGAGACGCAGATCGCGCAGGATACGGCCTCCGCACCGACTGCCACCGATACAGATGTGCCCACTGATACGCCTGAGCCGGATACCGCTACGCCGCCGCCCACCCGCATCCCTACCCGCGGCCCAACGCGCATTCCCACACCCGCCGATGCGAACGCGCCCGAAGCCGTTATGAACACGCTGCAAAAACAGGGGCTGCTCACTTCGATCGCGGGCAGCGTGGTGATCAGTCCGCTTAGCAAAGATGAAGTCGGCGACAAGCCGCAAACCATCTTCTGGAATCAACTCGATACCACACTGTCACTGACCGATTTCGTCATGTCCGCCGATATACAGTGGGATTCGCCCAACGCGCTCGATGAATGTGGCTTCTTGTTCCGCTATTCAGAGCCGACGAAAGATAAGGTAAATTTTTATGCGGCGATGATCGCGACCAATGCCCATGTGCATGGCTACAGCCTGACCAATGGCAGCGGCAATGGATCATTTTTGGATAAACCGAGCAAGGATATTCGCACCAACGATCAGGATCACAACCGTTTGATCTTGATCGGCCAGGGCAATGCGTTCCGTTTGTTCGTCAATGGCAAGCTGGCTGCCTCGTTCACCCAGAATCGCTTCGCAACGGGTACTGTCGCTGTCGCGGCCAGCACCGATAAAAAGAGCGGCCTGACCTGCCATTTCACCGACACCTGGGTGTGGCAGTTGGGTAGCAGCGCCGATCTGGCTTCCAGCTTGATCAGCAGCAACCCCGATACGGTGATCAGCGCACTGGCGCAGAATGGCGACATTCCCGCCAACAGTGCTACGATCTCATTCACTAATCCGGGCAGTGATTTTGTGGTGGATGGAACGTTTGGGGCGTGGTTCAAAGTGATGACCAACTCGTCATTGAAGAACTTCGTAACCTCTGTAGACATCAGCTCGCCCACCCGCTCGAAGGGCACAACCTGCGGCGTCATGTACAATGTGGCCTATCCCAACGACGATCAAACCGTCACGCCTGACAGCGGCATCGCCTTCGACTACAGCCCGCTCGGTCAGACTTACGAGATATATACGCGCACAAATGGCGAATGGTCATCGAAGGCGCTGACGACGGGATCAAGCACCGCCATTAATAGTAAGAGCAATCGCCTAACGGTTGTCTCGCTGGATGGCAAACTGACGATCTATATGAACGGTCAGTTCGTGCTCAATGCCGAGAACGGTGATCTCAGCGAGGGCTTGATCGACTACTTTATGCAGCGTGACAAAGGCAGCAACAAAGAAACCTGCCACTACACGAATATCACCGTGTGGGAAGTCACATCCGCGAATTGATGACCAAAATGGGTAAAAGGAACGAGCGGCTGATGCTACGCAAAGCGACTCTGAGCGATGTAGACGCGATCAAAGCAGTGATCGACGAGAATCTCGATAAACTGTTGCCGCGCTCGCGCGAGGACATCATTGAACTCCTATCTGGCTTCTACGTCGTCGATGAAGACGGGATCATTGAGGGTTGCTGCTGTTTGGAAGTATATAGCCCAAAGATCGCGGAGATTCGGTCTTTGGCGGTCCGCAACGACAGTCGAGGCCGTGACTATGGCACGCTTCTGGTCGATGCCTGCATTCGGGATGCGAAGCTGCTCAATGTGCGGCAGATTTTGGTGGTCACATCGACCCCAGAATTCTTTGAGAAGCTGCACTTTGGCCTGTGCCTCAACGAAAAATACGCGATGTTCTGGAACGGTGTCACCCCCGAAAGCTATCACAGCCCCAACCTGTCCAGCGCGATCTTCAAGGATCACCCATAGGACTCTACTTTGTACGGCCTTTTTGTCTGTAGATATTTTCATTCAAATAGATGGGGGAAACTACAATCCATCCATTTGAATGGAAATATCCTTGCCAAAATGGGAGTATCATGTTTGAATTGATCTCAACTTGACAACTCCCCCTGGAAAACGTACCCTTAATGTAACGATGATGGGCGGGCACGCTTATCATGGTTCGTTTCGTTCACCCGATCACGCACAATGGGATTCTTATTCGATGAGCCGTGTGATTAATACCGATAGCGTCGGCAAACAGCGCAATCAACAGATGCGCACCGCTGCCGAATTACTCCGCCGCCTGAGCCAGAAAACCGCCATTGACGAGGAAGCTCATGATATGGCTGCCGCGCTCGTGCTGTGCTTCAAAGCGATCGAAGATGGTGTTGAAGAAGCAATGGTCGCCTGGGAAAAGCGCAATTATTGGAACAAGGTCGAGGAATTTCGCACGCAGTGGACATGGGTTGGCATCGCTTCGGCCAAGCTCGAAAATCTGATCCGTAATGGCGCGTGGGATCAACTGCCGCCGTATCTGATGAGCTTGCTCTCGCATTTCTCGGATATTACCATCAGCAAATTTACACGCGATGCCGACTCGTGGCAAGGCGCGTATCAAAAGCTGCTGAAAGACACACCGCCCACGCGCTGATTCGGCGCTGAGCCTCGCTTAGGAGACGATTATGAGCTTTGGAGACGTTGCCGCCCGACTGCGGAGCAAAAAGGAAGATCAGCAAGCCGCTTCCGCCCCACCGCCGCGCGATCATAAAGAATTGTATACCGTGCGTGCG
Organism: Aggregatilineales bacterium; assembly: GCA_038230635.1. Classification (GTDB taxonomy): domain Bacteria; phylum Chloroflexota; class Anaerolineae; order Aggregatilineales; family UBA2796; genus JBBRMW01. The sequence goes on from JBBRMW010000035.1 coordinate 23,941, forward strand.
CGCATTTTGGGTGTGTTGATCCAGGATGCGCGCACGGCCAAAGGGCTGAATGAAGCTGACTGCGCTGCCGAAGTGGGTGTCCCGCTCGAATATTACCGCGAGTGGGAACTTGGCTTGCGCACACCGACTCTGCCGCAGTTGGAAATGTTGGCTTACTTTGTAGGCGTCCCGGTTAGTCACTTTTGGGATACCAAAACCATCAGCGGTGAACAAGAGGCGCGTCACGTTCCCAGCGAAGCGTACACTGATCTACGGGATCGCGTGGTCGGCACGCAGCTTCGCGTCGCCCGCCAAGAGGCCGCGCTGAGCCAGGATGAACTGGCCGCCGCCACCGGACTCGCGTCGGCAGACATCGACGCCTACGAACTCGGCCAAAGCCCCATCCCGGTTACGGAACTCACTTCGCTGGCGAGCGCCGTCAAAAAGCCGCTGTCGTATTTCCTGGATGACGCCAGCCGCGTAGGCGAATGGCTGATCTCGCAGGAAGCCTATCGCCGCTTCAACGATCTGCCGCAAGCGGTGCGCGATTTTGTGTCCAGCCCATCGAATCTGCCCTATCTTGAAATTGCGATGAAATTGAGTAAACTTCCGAAGAATGAATTGCGCGAAGTCGGCGAAAATATCCTCAACATCACGTTGTAGATGTCGTTCGTTCAAATCGAATCAATTCAGAGGAGTTTCTGGTTATGGCTTCAGGACAGGATTTGCAGGCACAGGGTATCAAGCTGTTCACCCAGCAGCGCGATTACGAAAAAGCGACCGAAGTATTCAAGCAAGCGCGTGATGCCTATCGCGCCGAAGATAAGCCCGATCTGGCCGCTGAGATGGAAGTCAATCTGGGCTTGATCGACCGCGCCCTCGGCAACTATGATAGTGCGATCACGCTCATGACGGGCGCACGCACATTCTTCGCGAGCATCAACGATCGCAGCCGTGAGGCACAGGTGTTGGGCAACCTCGGCGGCGTGTATCTGGCGCAGAACAACACCGAACAAGCCGTCACACTGTACCGCGAGGCCGCCGATACCTTCCGCGATCTGGGCGACGATGAGAAGTACGGCCAGACCCTTTTGGCGATGGCAGAAATTCAAGTCAAGAGCGGCAAGCTGATGCAGGGCTTGAGCACCTACGAAATCGCCTTCGACTCGATCAAAGACCTCAACCTCAAACAGAAGGCGCTCAAAAACCTGATCAGTGTCAAGAATCGCCTGATGGGTGGTGGCGCACCGACCGCTGATGACGCCGACGCTGCTGTGCCCGAAGTCGCCCCCGAAACGACCTCCGACGCCCCGAATCCATAATTGAGCATGGAATCTGCCCCTCTTCGCTGCCCATGTTGGCAGAGAGGGGCATTCTGCGCGATCATCGTGTTTTGGAGAGATCATGCGCCGACGAGTACCCCTCCCACTCCTGATTATTATGCTAGTCGTGTTGCTCGCAACGCGGCTTTCTGCTGCGAGTGCCCAAACCGCCACGCCTGGAATCACGTTGCCACCCGGCTGTACGGCTCAAATCATCGATTCGGGATTCAAGCTGCCCACCCACTTGGCCTACGGTCCCGACGGCGTGCTGTACGTCACCCAATTGAATGGTGGCGAAAATGATGGGACGGGACAAGTCGTGCGTGTCGCGCAGCCCGGCTCACCAACCCAGGTTATGCTCGATCATCTGACGAAACCGACGGGGTTGGCCTGGGCGGGCGACGACTTATATATCGTGGCCGGACGCGACGTGCAGATCAGCCATTATCAGGGCGGTAAATTGAGCGATCCGCAAGTTCTGTTCAAGGGGCTGCCATTCAACGGGCGCTCCAATGGTCAGATTTTTCTCGGACCGGACGGCCTGCTCTATTTCGAGAGCACAGGCACCGAGGCCGCACCACACGATTCTGGTTTCATCTGTACATCGAAACCGGGCAGCGGAACTTTCAATATCTTTGCACGCGGCCTCAAAAACGCCTACGCCATCGCCTGGAATCCGCATGATGGCACGATGTACGCGACCGAGATCGGCGATGGGGCGATTCCTGACGTTGGGCAACCGCCCGAAAAACTGAATCGGATCAAAGCCGGGGCGAATTACGGTTGGCCGGAATGCTACGGAATGCAAAAGCCAAACCCCACCTGAAACAGCACAGCGGACGGATGCGCGAAAGTTGAGCCGCCTATGGCGATGTTCGCGCCCGAAGCGACGCCGACGGGCTTGGCTTGGTTCGCCGATCGTCTGATCGTTGCGCTGTGGAATGGCAATCCGCCGCGCCTCGTGAGCGTCGATCCGGTGACAGGCAGCGTGGGCGATTGGGCATCCGGCTTCAAAGACCCGATCGCGCTTCTGGCTGATCCCGACGGAAGTTTGCTCGTTATCGATTTTCTGGCTGGCACGATCACGCGCATCACGCCCCTTGCGGCCATTTCTACACCGACTACCTGAACAAGTTCGCTTGCCAAAAAGTTGCACGAAGGCTGTGCGCCGGATCACACGCACCTCGCTGAGCACACCCTACGAATCTTTGGCTAAGCGTGGTACGCTTAGTGCCTAAACGTTTCGTTCGCAACCATTTGAGGATTACTCAAAATGACTGGATCACTCGATCAATTGAAGGCGCGCCTTGAAGACGTGCTCAACCTCGACCGTTCGCTGGCTTTGATGGGTTGGGATCATCAGGTGTGTATGCCGGAAGAGGGATCGGCAACCCGCGCGGCCATGTCCTCCACGCTCAGCCGCATGTCGCACGAACTGTTCACGGCCTCTGATACGGGCAAACTCCTGGAATCGGCGAAGGCGGAGTTGAACGGCGCGGGCTACGAGGGCAACGATGCCAGTCTCGTCCGGGTGACCACGCGCGACTATGAAAAGGCGACGAAAATCCCCGCCGAACTCGTGGCGGAGATCAGTCACCACAGCGCGATGGCGCACAATGTTTGGGCGAAGGCGCGCGCTGAAAATGATTTCAAGTCGTTTGCGCCCTACCTCGAAAAGACGATCGAACTCAGCCGCCGCGTCGCCGAACACCTCGGCTATCAGGATCGGATTTATGACGCCCTGATCGATCAGTTCGAGCCGGGTATGCTGACCTCCGAGGTCGAGGCGATGTACGCGGACCTCAAAATAAACACGGTACCGATGATCCAAAAAATCGCCGAGCGGCAGGATCGTGCCAGTGACGAGGTTTTGCGTCGCTTTTATGCTGAGCCGAAGCAAGAGGAATTCACCGAATATATCGCGGCGGAACTCGGTTACGACTTCAAGCGGGGTCGTCAGGATCGCGCAGTGCATCCGTTCTGCCAGGGCATGTCCCGCGACGATGTGCGGATCACCACGCGCTTCGACGAGCATTTCTTGCAGCCCGCCGTGTTCGGCACAATGCACGAGGCCGGCCACGCCATGTACGAGCAGGGCACGCGCGCCAATATGCACGGACGCATGGCGACGGGCACGTCTTTGGGCGTGCATGAGAGTCAATCGCGGCTGTGGGAAAATATTGTCGGGCGCAGCAAGGGCTTCTGGAAACACTATTACCCGATCCTCCAGCAGAAGTTCCCAGAAGCCTTGAGCGATGTCGAGATGGACACGTTCTACCGCGCGATCAACAAATCCGCGCCGTCACTGATTCGCGTCGAGGCCGACGAAGTGACCTACAATATGCACACGCTGGTGCGCTTCGAGATGGAAAACGAGTTCGTCGAGGGCAAGCTGAAAGTATCCGACGCGCCCGAAGCCTGGAATGCCAAATACAAAGCATATCTGGGCATCGTCCCGCCCAACGATACGCTCGGCATTTTGCAAGATGTGCATTGGTCAGGTGGCATGATGGGATATTTCCCGACCTACACGATCGGAAACTTGCTTTCAGCACAGTTGTACGAGAAGGCGCTCGCCGATGTGCCGTCGATCCCGGCGGACATCGAGCAGGGTAAGTTCAGCGGCCTGCTGGGCTGGCTCAACACAAACGTTCATGCGCCTGGGCGGAACTTCATGCCGCAGGAGTTGGTCAAGCGCGTGACGGGCGAACCGCTCAATTCGCGCGCCTACATCAAGTACCTGAACGCCAAATACGGCGAAATCTACGGCTTCTGAGAGATGATACGATGCGCCTCTCCAAACGAGTGGAGAGGCACATTTCGATCTAATGAATCTGCTTAATTTGCTTATCCGCATTGTCGCTCTGATCATCAACGAGAGCGAGTCCGCTAATTTTGTCGCATCTGCCTATTGATTTTTTTCAAACGATTTTTATACTTAATCCTAATTTTATTGTGTACGTGCAAAAAAATAAAGCAGGAGGCCGCCCGTGCCCCTCATGTTCATCAGTTACCGACGCTTGGATGGCGATTTTGTCCACCGCCTGACCGAAAAACTCGAAGTGCGGCTTGATGCCGACATTTTTATCGACCTCAAAATCGATCAGGCGGAATGGTCGCGCGCCCTCGAAGCCCATATTCGGAACTGCGCTGTGTTCGCGCTGGTTGTCACCGAAAACACGCTGGCCGCCGACCGTCTGAATCAGCCAGACGATTGGGTGCGGCGCGAGATCGCGTTGGCCCTCGCCCTGCATAAGCCGATCGCTCTGGCCGTTCGCAATAATTTAGAACCGCTCAAAACCATTGCGAGGCTGCCTCCTGATATAAACGGCCTTTCCAGGATGCAGGCGAAAGTGATTCACTCGAATTCGAGCGCGGCCTACGAGTCATCGGTCGATGAATTCGCAGCGCACTGTGTGGCGATTAGCGGCGGTGTATTTTGGCAAAAACCGAAAACAGCCGCCGCCCGAACCCAAAATACCCACTCTGCACAGGCTGGTGACGGATCGACGATCCTGCAAGGCGTCGTGGTCAACGGCTCCATACTGACGATCAATCAGCAAGGTTCAAAACAGGGGTGATCGAGACATGGATATACAGGTGAACCCGTCAGATATGTCATTTCAAGCGCGGGCTGGCAACTCCAGCACCATTTTGCAGGGGCTTGATCTCAACCAGTCAGAACTCAACATCATCAACATTGCGATGAGTTCGCCCGATATTTCGCAATCGATTAAGCTGCAAGCAATCACCATTCTGGAAGGCAAGCGCGATCGGCTGCGCAACGGCATCAAAGGCCTGGAGCATAACTTGAATATTCGGCAAATCCCGACCCTCGAGGCGATCGTCGCGGTCGTGCTGCTCAGCGTAGTCGGATTTTTGTTGATGTCGTTTCCCCCGATCGGCTGGCTCGCAGTCATCGCCGCCGTTGGATTGGTCATCTTCGCCGGCTACGTGTATCGCAATCGCCGCCGCCTCAGCGACCTTGATCGCGCCACCGTCAACAAATATGGCGAAGGCGTGCAGTCGATCACGTCCCTGCTCACACGTCTGTACGAGTCGCCTGCCTCGCAGCCAGTTTCGGCCTGATAACGGATTCAGTTTCAGTGGGTTTTACAGCGCGTTTTTATGGCTCGTATTCGGCAGCATCGATTGGAGCGAAGTGATCGTGTCACGATTTCCCATTCTGCATACATACCGGGCAATTTTTTATTGGGCAGGCAAGCTGATCCTCGGCATTGGCATTTTATCCGCCATCGGATCGTTGTTGGTCATTCCATTGGGGGGTTCGGGTTTCCTGACGGGGCGCTACGGCGCCTACTACTCAAACACCTTTGATTCGTTATCGCGCTCGTTGGGTAACGGAATCTTTGCGGCAGGCGGCGCACTGCTGACGGCGCTGCTGATTAGTGCGGTGTTCAGCATCATCGCCGAGGGGATAGCGGTTTTCCTGTCGATGGAGCGCAGTTTGCGCAATATGCGCAGCGATCAACAACTGATCGCGCGCATGAGTCAGCCCGATATCGATTGGTCTGATCTCAATGTCTACGAGCAAGGCTTCTTCAACCCAGAAATGCAGGCTGACATGGGTAAGGCGGGTGAGGAACTGGCGGGTGACATGCGTGTACTTGGCAAACGGGTCGCCGAAGCTGTGAGCAAAACGGCGGCGACAGTGGCCGAGACGGCAGCCAAAGCCGCGCCACCAGCGACACTTCAAGCTGCGCCAGAAACCCCCGTTGTTCCGCCTGTACCGCCCGCAGCAAACAAGCTGTCCGTACCCGTTGCGCCGTCTGCGCCGCCACCGCGCCCCGTCGCAACCCCACCGCCCGCATCCCGTCCGATAACCACTCCGCCCGTGACGGGGCCGTTGAGCACTGGACCCCTGACAAATGGGACCCTGCGCGGCGTCATCGCAGTCGAAAATGCGCCTGTGGGTGATCGCGTGGGTGGCGAACGGATCGTGCGGTTGCCACAGAATACCCGGATAAGTGTGCTCGGTCGAACCAGCGATAATCGGCTGCTCAAGATACGGGCGCTGGCGATAACAACACGCGATTCGACCGGC
>JBBRMW010000036.1:0-29855 GCA_038230635.1 Aggregatilineales bacterium
GCTGGCGGTCGCCTCGGCGGGAGTCTGCAAGCCCGCGCGGATACCCTCGACTTCGAGCGCCATCACACTGAGCGGCGTCCGCAGATCATGGGCAATATCAGCCACCATCCGACGCTGCAACTGCTGCTGATGCGTGATTTCTTTCGCCATCGTGTTGAAGGCAGCGGTCAACGTGCCAAGTTCATGGGAGTCGCGGACAGGCAGCGGCTGCGACCATTGTCCGGCACGCAGACCTTGGACGCCGCGCATCAACTGCTGGATCGGCGCGCTGATCTGGTTTGACAGCCACAAGCCCAGACCGATCGAAAGTAGTGCTGAGATCAGCCCAGACAGGACGATCGCTGCTGTTAAGGTATCGAGCAGGCTGCGCTGCTGGACATCGTTGAGCGCCGAACCGACGATAAGCGTTCCGATCCATTGGGCATCCACGTATATCGGTGCGCCGTGCGAAAGCGCATCCGCCGATAGCGTTTGGCCTTTGACGCCGCCTTTGTCATCCCACACGACCAGACCGTGCGTATCGGCGATGAGAATACCTTCAAGCTGCGGCGGTGGATTCGCGCGACCACGCGGCGGACGGCCAGGGAGCGGATTGGCCGGATTGGCGGGGTTCGCAGGATCGGCGCGCGGGTTGTCAGTGACGTTATCGGGCGGGTTGTTCTGGGCGACGACGCGCAAGCTCTCGACGCCTTCCCAACTGCCGTGAACCTTGTAATAGGCGGCATAGCTGTTGACGATCGAATAGGCTTGGCGCTCGGCTTCAGACGTGACGAGGACGCCCAAGCCTTGTTCGGCGACGTTGAGTGTGACCAAGCCCATGATGATGATCGGCGTGATCAGCAGCGGCAGGTAGCTGATCATGACGCGCCAGCGCAGTTTCAGGCGCAGCGGCTTCATTCTGACCGTCCGCTTTGATCGGAGAAGCGATAGCCGATGCCGAAGATGGTTTGGATATATTCCGGCTTCTGGGCATCGATTTCGATCTTGCGGCGAATGTTGCGGATATGCGCGTCAATGGTGCGCTCGTAGGCGGCGTAATCGTAATCGAGCGCCGCCGTAATCAATTGTTCGCGGCTGAAGGCCAAGCCGGGATGGCGCATCAGCGCCTCCAAGATGTTGAATTCCGTCGGGGTCAAGGCGACCGCCGCGCCGCGCACGGTACATAAACGTGAGGCCGGATTGAGCGCCAGATCGCCGCTGATCAGGGTTTTGGCTTCGACGCCGAGCAGTCCATTGGCGCGCCGCAGAAAAGCGCGGATGCGGGCGATCACTTCGCGCGGGTTGAAAGGCTTGGTGATGTAATCATCTGCGCCCATCTCCAGCCCAACCAGCCGATCGGTGTCTTCGACGCGCGCGGTCAGCATCAGGATCAGCACGTCCGATCGCTGGCGGAGCGCCCGGCACACGTCGAGGCCGTCCATATCGGGCAGCATCAGATCAAGTAGGATCACATCGGGCTGTGAGGTGGCGGCCAAGCGCAAGCCGGTCTTGCCGTCAGCGGCGGTCTCGACTTCAAAATTGGCCTGCTTGAGAAAGGTCACAAGCCAATTGGCGATCTTCACCTCGTCTTCGATGATCAGGACTTTGCCCGATGCGGCGTGTGAGACTCCTGAACTCTGAGCCATAAGCGGATCAGCGCCTCGTTCCCTGTGATCGTGTGCATGGATGGTATCCATTATAGCGGTTTTCCGTTCAGATGCATGGCGGTCCATCGGGCGAGACAAAGGTGAGATAGTAATAGCAAGTCGGAAGTTGTTGATAATTTGCGCCTGATAATAATCAAAGAGTTCATTGATAAACAATCCGGGATCAATAATACCTGTAGGCAACATGATAATACCATTATGAGATCAGAGTGCCGGTTACGTGGTGTAAACGGACGCGGCAAGCCGCGTCCCTACAAAGGCGCGAGGTTGGATGCCCCTCCACGTTTTGAACGGAAGGGGCAAGTAGGTTAGGCGCTGGCGGCGGGAGTCGCGGCGGGGGTGGACGGCGCGCTCGGATTGCCGTTGCCGCTGCCGGGCTGGCTGGGGTGACGACCATCACCGGGGCGACCAGGGAAGCCGTTACCGGGGCCAAACGGACGAGTGGGGCGCGCATTGTTCACAAAGGCGGTGACTTCAGCGGTGATACGCTGCGTCTGCGAATCTGCTTCGGCTTGGGTGATCAAGCCCTCTTTGACATCCTGAGCGGCGGCATCTTTGAAAGCAGCCGTCAGCGCGTCGATCACGGCCTGGGCAGTGACGTTCTTACTGGTGGCAACCTGCGCAATAGTCTGGCCGCCTTGCACAGCTTTCACCATTTCAGCGCAACTGATACCGATGGCTTTGGCGGCAACCACATCCGGGAAGACCACGTTATGGTCGGGGATGCGCAAGCCACGTTCACCACGTCCAAAACCGGGGCGATGACCGTCGGGCACATCATTCTTGCCATCTGCCGAAGGCGTCACGGGTGCGGTGGCTTCGGCGGTCGGTGCGGCAGCGGGATTGGCAGGCGGCGCGACGTTGGTGATCAGCGCGCCATGCTCGGCCTGGGTGATCAAGCCATCTTTGAGCGCCTGATCAATATCGGCTTTACGGGCGGTCGTCAACGCATCGCTGACGGTTTGCACGGCCACATTCTTGCCTGCCGCGATTTGCGTCAAAGTCTTGCCGCTGACCAATGCCACGCGCAGATCCGGGCTGGTCATGCCCAGTGCTCCGGCGGCCACATCGGTGTAGTTGGTGGTGCTGCATACCAGCGCCAAGCCTGCACCCCGTCCACGTCCATTATCTTGGGCGGGTGGCGGCTGCTGCGCCTGGGCGCTTACCGAGCCGATTCCCACGCCGCTGATGGCGACCAGCGTACCCGCCATCACCATCCACTTCTTCACATCGGTCAATTGTTTCACAGTGGTTTCCTGTACCTTTCGACTCAACTTCGTCATCTACGAACATGACCGTTATACGCCGAAGCTGTGAACGTTTAGCGAAGACGCTGTGCAGGTTCGGCGAATGAATGGGATTTGTGTGAAGCGCCGCCCTGTCGTATAATCTGCAAGGAGTTCAGGTGGGGGCAGCATTCGGCGATGTCGGTAACGGATGACATTAAAGCGCGCATCGACATACTCGACCTGATGCAGTCCTACAACGTGCAAGTGCGCAAGGCAGGTCGCAGTTACAAGGCCAACTGCCCGTTCCACAACGAGCGCACGCCGTCATTTGTCGTCTATCCCGACAGCGGAACGTGGCGCTGTTTCGGGGCGTGCGGCGAGGGCGGCGATATTTTCAACTTCGTGATGAAGCAGGAAAACCTCGATTTTGTGGGCGCGATGACTCTGCTCGCCAAGCGCGCCGGAGTCGAACTGCGTCCGCGCACCGATGAGCAGAAAAACCGCGAAGCCGCACTCGACCGGATGCGCGGGTTGCTCGAAGAAACCGCCCGTTATTTTCACAGTCAGTTAAACGACTCGCGGATGGCGGGCGAAGCACGCGCCTACGTCAAAAAGCGCGGTCTCACACCTGAAACCGTCGATCGCTTTCTGATCGGTTATGCGCCCAACGATTGGCGCGCGGCACTGACGCACCTCGGCGCGCTGGGCTATACCGAGGCGGAAATCCTGGCGGCGGGAGTCGCCACGCGCAATGATAAAGGCGATGTATATGATCGTTTCCGCAATCGACTGGTGATCCCGATCCGGGACGGGCGCGGCGGCATGAGCGGATTCGGGGCGCGCGCACTGGCGAAAGACGACATCCCGAAGTATCTCAACTCGCCGCAAACGCCCTTATTCGACAAGGGACATACTTTGTTCGCGTTCGATGTCGCGCGACGCGCGATCCGCGAAACCGAAACAGCAGTGATCGTCGAAGGTTATATGGATGCCTTGCAAGCGCATCAGGCGGGGTTTGCCAATGTGGTAGCGGGGATGGGGACGGCGCTCACAGAACCGCAGTTGAAACAGTTGGGACGCTATGCCAAACGGCTGATCCTCGCGCTCGATCCCGATGCGGCGGGTGTGAGCGCCACCATGCGCGGCCTCAATGTGATACGTAAAGCACTTGGTGATTACCGACCAGTTCACGATCCGAAGGTCGTAATGCGTCTATCTCATGAACTTGATATTGATGTACGCATACTTACTATGCCTGATGGCCTTGACCCTGACGATTTGATCCGCGAAACGCCTGAACGATGGCCGCAACTAATCGAATCTGCACCTTCGGTTGTTGATTACGTAATTGATACGGGTACAGCGTCTGTCACATCAAGCACATCGCTCGGTGAACGTGAACGTATCGGCCACGAGTTGTTACCCATGTTGTTTGAAAATGTACCGCAACGACTGTATGTTATGCAGCGCCTAGCTCATAAATTGCGTATCAACGAGCAAGATTTGATGCAATTTGTGCAGCGACGAGCAAATGATCCCATTCAACCGACAGAACTCAAAGATCAACGCAATATCGACAAATATATCGCGCCCGCCAAGCCGAAGATGGCCGCCGCGCGTCCGTCGGATGCGCCGAAACCGACGGTGATCGCGCCCGTGATCGCCATCGAAAGTTACTGCCTAGCGATCCTGATCCGTCGCCCCGATTTGTGGCCGGTGATCAATCGGCAGTTCGCACTGCTGGCGGCCCAATTGAACAGTGCCATTGGTATTTCTAACGGGCAGGCCACCCGCGAATATGCGTCACTGCTCGGTGAGTTTTCGGCCAAAGACTTTACGCGCGCGGATTATCAAGCTATCTTAGGGGTGCTCAAAGCCGCGACCGAACAGGATGAGTTGGAATCGCTCGAATTCATGCGCCAAACGCTGCCGCCCGAGTTGAACGACGAAATGGACGGGCTGTTGGTCAGTCCGCTGGAGTCGATTCAGCGCGAGGGGACGTGGGAAGCGCGCGAGACCGAGTCGATCCTCAAAGAGCGGGCACTGGTGCTGGTCGATCGGCGGCTCGATGAAGAACTGATCGAGCGTGCGCTGCAACTGCGCTGGCGGCGGCTGAAGCACGAAGCTGACGAACTGTATTTTCTGCAGAGCGAACCCGCGCAAAGCGACAATCGTGCGTTGCAAGAGCAGATCAGCCGAGCGGGACGCGCCCGCCGCGCCATCGAAGCGGCACTGCGCGATCTCAAAATGGTGCAGCGTCAGACATAATCATCGTTCAGTTTGAGCGATTCAATGGCCGAGTCAAGAAATTTACGGATACCTGTCAAAAATGACCAAGCGTCCGATCAAGCGAACCGACGAACACCCGACACCGCCCGCCGTGCGTCCGCGCGTCAAACGCGACTCCGAGGATGACGACGAGGCTGAGCCGCTGTTTAGTGACGATGCCGCCAACGACAATGGCGAGATCGCGCTCGATGATCTGGAAAACATCGGGATCACTATGAACACACTGGAAGGCGATGAGCGCGACCGCTTCTCGGATAACGACGATCTGAGCGACGACGACTCGGACGACGATCGAAACAGCAACGCCTCCGTGACCGACGATCCGGTGCGCATGTACCTAAAGGAGATCGGGCAGGTGCAGTTGCTCGATCACAACCGCGAGACGTGGCTGGCATCGCAGATCGCGGCGCTGACGCTGCTGGATGAGACGCGCCAAACCTGCGAAGCGACGTTAGGGCGACCACCGTCCAATATCGAAGTCCTGGTGGCGCTCTATACAAACCTGATCGCTTTTTGGGCGGAGGTGACGCAGCGCGCCAATGATTACCATATTGATTTACCCGATCTGGCGGCCATCGTGCGCGAGGCAGCCGCGTTACGGCGCAATTGGAGCAGCGACGGACCGTCTTACGTGCGTAAATATCTTGATCAGGGCGAATGGGGGCGCGATGAAGATTGGACGGCGCTCGCGCGCAGCCTGTTCGAGCTTTTCCAGGCGCTGTATCTGATCCCTATCGCGCTGCAAGATCAAGTCTACGCGACGGTTCAGACGACGGGTTCGCTGCCCGATCTCGATACAGTGACGGGTTGGATCGCGGGCGATGCAGAAGGCAACGAGGCCGTGATCGATGCAGAATTCGATGACTGCGCAGAGCGTGGTGATGAAGCCGCCAAAGCCCTGACGCGCGCCAATTTGCGCTTGGTGGTGAGCGTTGCCAAACGCTACATGATGCGTGGCATCGGCTTCCTGGATTTGATCCAGGAAGGAAATATCGGGCTGCTGCGCGCCGTCGAAAAGTTCGATCACACGAAAGGTTTCAAATTCAGCACCTATGCGACTTGGTGGATTCGGCAGGCGATCAGCCGCGCCATCGCCGATCAAGCCCGTACCATCCGCATCCCGGTTCACATGGTCGAAACGATCAACCGGATGATGCGGATTCAGCGCGATCTGGTGCAGGAGTTGGGCGGCGAACCGACGGCGGAACAACTGGCCGTCGAAATGGAGTTTTTGCCCGCCGACGAAATCAAGCAAATCCGCGATGCCACCCGCGACGGCCAGAAGCTCGATCCGGTGCTGGCGCGCAAACTGCGGCGAGCGGCCAACAAGGTGCGCAAGATCATGCGGGTGGCGCAAGAGCCAATGTCGCTGGATATGCCCGTCGGCCAGGAAGATTCGAGCTTGCTGGGTGATTTTATCGAAGACGATAAGGTGATCGGGCCGGTCGATGCGGCGTCGCGCCAACTGCTCAAGGAGCAAATACGCGGGGCGATGGCGGTGCTCAGCGAACGCGAACGTGAGGTGCTCGAAATGCGCTTCGGGCTGGCAAACGGGCAAGAAAATACACTCGAAGAAGTCGGCAAGTATTTCGGCGTCACCCGCGAGCGCATCCGCCAGATCGAGGCGAAGGCGCTCCGCAAGCTGCGCCACCCGACACGCAGCCGCCCATTACGCGATTATTTATAATCCGTTGGCTTTGTGTCTATGTTAGAATTGGGAAAAAGAACCCGCAAACGAGAGGAAACAACATTTCACAAACTTTGTAATCCACTATAACGTGCGCAGGCTGGGGGTATGAACAATGACCTCTGGAAAACGACCGAGTCGGCGCAAGTATGAGAAGCAGATCCATTCGAAAGAGCAAGACATCGGATTAGAGGAGCACAATTCCGAAGATTACTTGATATTCTACAAGCAAGGGATGTACTATTCACGGTATCGGGAATGTGATCGCGCCATTGAGCGATTCACAGAAGCAATTCGCCTCAATCCGAATATTGTGGATGCTTTCTACCAACGTGGCTTCATGTATCACTATCGCTGTACGTTGCAAGGTGGTGACAAATCTGATCTCGATCTGGCAGTGATCGATTTTACTCAAGCTATCCAACTTGATCCACGGCACTATTATGCTTATGATCATCGGATAATGACGAATATGGCGAAGCACGCTTTCGATGAGATCATCCTTGATTGCAACACGGTCATGCGAGGATGGCCTTATGATGACAACTTTGCGATGTATAGCTATATGGCGTTTGCTTATGAGCAAAAAAAGGATTATCACCGCGCTGCCGATATTTATCATGCTCGCAGCATGATCTACATGGAACGCGCCGAATATGATTCTGTGTTCTATGAAGCCATCAGGATGATTGAAATAGCCCCTACCTATTTCAGGGGGTATGTTGTGATCGGGGATGCTTGTCATGCCAGAGGCGATCTTAAGGGAGCAATCGACAACTATCAAAAAGCTTTGGTCTGTTACCCTAGCAGCGCAGAACTAAGGCTCAAACTTTCCGAGCTTAAACGACAAGACGAGCAACAATGATTTCCTCAGGTATTTCGGCGTGACCCGCGAGCGCATCCGCCAGATCGAGGCGAAGGCGCTTCGCAAGCTGCGTCACCCGACACGCAGCCGCCCGCTCCGCGATTATTTGTAGGGAAAAGTCCACGTTCCCGGTCACATCGTCGTGTCGCTATGCGAAATGGCTGGCCCCCGACCTCCCTCGCTGTAACATAGCGAGGGAAGCCGAATGACGCGAAAGCGAAATTCTGCGGTTTCTGATCATATAGGTTAGCGATTGCGGCGCGGACGATCGAAGCCAGGCAGCAGCGCGATTTTTGGTGCATTCGCGGCAGGTGCAGGCGCGGGGGACGGCTGCGGCGGTGCAATCGACTCGGCCGGCGCGGCGGCCATGCCCGGTTGACGGGCGAGCGCGCGTTCGGCCTCATCACGCAGCAGCCCCAATCGATCGATCATTTGCGGGTTGCCGCCACGTCCGGCCAAATCCTCGCTCAGCATGTCGAACCAGCCCAACAGTTCCGGCCCAAACTCGGCGGCGCGCTCGTTGATCATTTTGGCGGCCTCGGCGGCGGTCGGCAATAACATCAGTTGGTTGATGAACTGCACTGCGGGCGGCGCGCTGGCTTGCAGCACGGCCAGGATGTGATCGAAGATCACCTTGAGTCGTTCGGCGAGCGCCGGATTCTTGCCATCCTGCTCGGCGGCCTGAATGTTGAGCGAAAGCACCTGCATGAAGCTGTCGTCGAAGCGCTCGATGTTGGCGCTGATTTCCGCATCCAGATCGGGTGCATCGAGCAAGCCATTGAGCGTTTCGGTCGCGGATTTGACGATCGCTTCGCTGCGCTGATCCACCATGCTGATCAGTTCGAGCAAACGATCGCGGGTGGTTTCGAGGAACGGTTTGTCCGCGCCATTCGCGGCATCGATCCGCGTGGTCAACGTCTGGAAAAATTCGTAGTCGAGCGCGGGTCGTGCCAATCCGACCACGATTTGCAAGCGATCGTCGCCGGCTTGCGCCAGATCGAGCACGGCGTTCACCACATCGTCATGGCTGGCTTTTTGTCCCAAACCATTGAGCTTGCTTGCGACTTCTTGGATCAGCGCTTGCTGGCCGACCGCTTCGGACATCGCTTGCTGCCCGACCGTCGATTCTTCGAGCAGCCGTTCGCGCAACAGCATTAGCCGTTCCGCCACATCCTGCCGCCGTCCGGCCATCGCCGATTCGGTTGTGGCTTCCAAAATATCGAAGAATTCCATATCGATCTGCGCGTCGTTCTGCTTGATCACGTCAGAGAGCGTTTCCGGGTCGGCCTGGATCAGCGTTTCAATCAGGCGCACGCGCTCCCGTTGGGCAGTCATCATCTCCGGCGTCACGCCATCGGACTCCAACACAATATCGAGCATACTTTGCAGGGTCAGCGCCATTTTGGGCGTGAACAAATAGCCTTTGCGCTGCTCCTGCGGCAGGCTGTTGACCACGGCATTGGTAAAATTGCCGATCACGCGCTCCTGCTCGGTTTTAGGCAGACCCAGTTCGAGCGGCACATGAATGATGAGCAGCCCTTTGCTGGCGTCATGGTAGGCGAGCGGGGTGCTGAGCGCGGCCTGAAAACCGCAGTGCGGGCACGTCACGACGTTGAGTCGCCCCGATAACAGGCGCGCTTTGCCGTTCGGATCGCGCCCCACATCGATGAGTTGTTCGATGACGGCGGAAAATGGCTGACGGCAATTCGGACAGGTGATAGGGGTGGCTGCCGGTGCTGGCATAGTCTGTTTCTCTCCTAACGCTGATCGATACAGCGTCTAATTAAATGCTTCACTCAAGATTGGATGCGCGGCAGCGTAAACGTGAAGGTTGCGCCACCGTTGGGTGTGCTGTGAACATTGATCGTGCCGCCATGCGCTTCGACCACCGCGCGCGCCAGGTACAAGCCGAGGCCAGTACCTTGTGTCTTGCGGGTCAGCGTATCATCGACGCGGTAGAAGCGCTCGAAGATATGCGCCTGCGCATCGGGGGCGAGGCCGACGCCCCGATCGCTGACCGCCACGCTGACGTGATCGGCGTCGAACGTGCCGCTCACCGTGATCGGGCCGCCCGCAGGCGCGTATTTGATCGCGTTGCCGACCAAGTTGTCGAGCACTTGACGCAGCCGTACATCATCGCCCTGGATCGACGGGAAATCGGACGGGAAACTGACCATCAACTGGTGCTTGATCGTTTGCGTCTGAAAACGCTCGACGGCACGGCGGGCCAACCCCGGCAAGTTAACATCGCCGACGCTGGTGAGGCGCATCCCTTCGGCTTGCAGTTTCGACGCCGCCAGCAAATTCTCGATCAATTCCGTCAGGCGGTCTGCTTCTTCCTCGATAACCATCAAGCCGTTCTGAATGGCCGCCGCATCCCAATCAGCATCGTCACGACGCAGCGTGCCCGCATAGCCCTTGATCAGCGCGACAGGGGTCTTCAACTCATGCGAAACCACCGAGATAAACGTCGATTTGAGTTCCTGCGCCCGCCGAAAATTGGTGATGTCGCGCACATTGGCGATCACGTTTTTGAGCACGCCCGCCTCATCGAGCAGCGGTGCATAGGTGATGCCGACACTGATGAGCGTGTTATCGAGCCGCGCCAAGTCGCCTTCGACGTACAGCGTATCGGGTGGCGCATCGGTAGGGCGAGCGTGCGGCCAACCCTCGGCCAATGCCGCCGTCAAGCGCGATCCTTGATCGATCCGCTTGAAGGCGATCACCGCATCATGTGGACGCCCCAAAGCCATCTCTGGCGACCAGCCCGTGATGCGCCCCAGAGCCTGGTTGAAACGCCGAATCACCCCATTCACATCGAGGATCATCACGCCGTCGGCGCTGTGATCGAGGATTGCGGCCAAGCGCAGTTGTTCCTCACGGACGCTTTGATACAGCCGCGCATTGTGAACGGCAATCGCGGCTTGATCGGCGAAGCTCTGCAACACACTTTGATCGTTGACGCTGGGTTCGCCCTGGTAAACGCGGAAAAGATAGATGACGCCGAGCACATCGCCGAGCATGATCAAAGGCAGCGCGATCACTTGACGCAGCCGCATATCGAGTCGCCGCGCCACCAGCCGCATCTTCTGATCGACCAACTCGATGTTGAGACCCCGCTCAGTTTCGTCGAGAATGTCGTGCAGCAGTGGCTCAAAGAGCGGTACCGCATCCGTCGGCACGCCAAAGGTGGCACGCGCGCGAAAAAGCTGAGCATCGTCTTCGCGCAGTGCGATCAGCCCGACTTGCGCGGTGAGCATCGACGCGG
Organism: Aggregatilineales bacterium; assembly: GCA_038230635.1. Taxonomy (GTDB): domain Bacteria; phylum Chloroflexota; class Anaerolineae; order Aggregatilineales; family UBA2796; genus JBBRMW01. The sequence continues at coordinate 10,985 of JBBRMW010000036.1, forward strand.
CGGCCTCCAAGATACGCACCAGAACCTCGCTCAGATCGAGCTGCGCGGTCATGGCACGCGAAATCTCCAGCAGGTAATCGCGCTGGCGAACTCGGAAATCGGGCAGGAGCATCATGTGCGCTATTTTACCATGAATGGCCGGGGTGCGATCCACCCCTACGCGATTTCTAGCGGGCTTCTAATAAGATGGGTCAGGGCGTTTTGGTCAACGAACCGATCAAATCTTTGCCGACGATGACCTCGATATCCACGCCCGCTGGCCCGCCCGTCGCGCTCGTGATCACGCTGCCATCCAGTCCGAGCACCGCCGCCAACGTCCGCGCAGTCTTGATTTTGCCCGTGTAGACGCGGATCACGGTCTGCGAATAGCCGCCCGGCAGATCGGCGTTTTTGGCGTCGCCGAGCGTGAAACCTTGCGCCCGCAGCTTTTCGACGGTTTGCTTGCCCAGCCCATCGACGCCTGCGCCGTTTGAGACAAGGATCGTGGCCGTGCCCTCATTCGCGCTATCTGCGGCGGCGGGGGTAGGCGTTGCACCACTGCCCGGCGGCGCATTGAACAGCTTGCCGATCAATTCGTGGATGCGCTCATAGATCGGCGAAAGCACTTCATCGCCGTTGGGTCGCGTCACATCGAGCAGATAGCCACCTTTGTCGGTCAGTACACTGTTGACGATGTTTTCTTTCGGGATGCCCTGCGCCGTTAAGCCTAACTGCACCATCTGATCGAACGTCATATCGGTTTTCACGCTGTCTTTGACGGTATTCCAAAGCGAGCCAACCTGCGTGATGAGCGAGGACATGCCGCCCAAACTGAGCACTTTGTCGCGCACGGCCTTGATCACCTCTTGCTGGCGTTGGGCGCGGCCAAAATCGTCACCCGCGTTGTGTCGCACGCGCGCGTATTGGAGCAGCTTGGTGGCGTCGAGCGGTTGGCAGCCTGCCGGAAAATCGACCGTGATCACGCCATAGCTGCCATCGGGGTAGGAAGTGTCATGAATCGGCGTGGGCGGGCAAACCGTGATCGGGGCAACGGCATTGATCGCCGCTGTGAAAACATCAAAATTGATCAAGAAGAAGTGCTGAATCGGCACGCCGATCAGATTTTCGACAGTTTTGACGGCCAGCCACGATCCGCCGCCGGGATAATCGTTACTTTCGCCGGTGCCTTCCGCCGTATTAATGCGATTCGGGCCGTAGCCGGGAATCTGAATGAAGATGTCGCGCGGAATCGACAAGATAACGGCGGTTTTGCGTGCGGGATCGATCGAGAGCACGATCATCGTATCGGTATGGAACGGTCCCTTCTCGCCTTTGCGCTGGTCGATTCCCATGAGCAAGATCGTCACCCGCAGGGGATCGCTGAGTGCGACCAACGTGGGGGCGGTTGGCGTAGCGGCAAGCACTGGGTTTGAGGCGGCTGTCGGCTGGGGGGCGGCGTCGGAGGCGATGGGCGCAGCCGTCGATGGTGTCGCGGCGAGCGCCAAAATCGTCGGCGTTGAACGCACCACATCGCCGAAACTGCCCAGCGTAGGCAGCGCGATCGGTGCATCGGACGCGAACTGGCGAACGCTGCCATAGGCAAACAAGGCCGCGCCGACCGTGAGCGCCGCGACCACAAACACCAGGATCAACAAAAGCCATGAGGGAATGCGCATTTGACAGCAAAACTCCACGAATTACAAGTAACGACGCACATTATACCGCCCTCGCCGCCGAACCTCTCCCACGCCTGCCTGACAGGGCTGATTCTCAACTTGTATACAGCTTTTTCGGGTGGTATAATCCTCGATCTGCAAGCGAACAAATGAGCTAAAACACTTGACATCTGACTCGAATTCGTGTATACTATTCCTTAGTTGCGCAATCATGCACATATGCAACTGAGGAATTAGGCAGGAGGCAGAGTTTATGACGCGCCAAGTAAGATCAACCGCGATTGGAAACTCCAAACTACCGACGTTCGAGGATTGTGCCAAAAAACTCAGTTGCCCACTACAAATTGTGCTTGTCGATCAACTGAACGGACCCGCCGATATTGTGCTGGACATCGTGGCGCGATTATACGCGGGCAGCGTATCGATCAGTCGTACCGGGACACTTGCCGAGGCGCTCGATGTGTTGCACGGTAACGAGATCGCGGTGGCAGTTTTTGGTCTGCCCGACGATCAGCCAAATCCGTTGCGTCTGATGGACAGTTTGCGTGTTCAATATCCCATGCTACCCGTGCTCGTTGTCAGCTATGATTTAGCTGGATTCGATCCAGCCGTGTTACGTTATAACCGCGAATGCACCGAGTTCGAGGCTGTTGAACTGCCTGCCCGCAGCGTCGATCTGAAACTGCTGGTCGATCTGGTGATTGCACGCTACTTGGATGCTGTATAATGGCCGATAAATCAAACGTCCCTTGATCGAAGGAATCTATGCCGGTACATGTAATCGAAGCCACCGATGCCATTACATCGATGATCCAATTCCGCACTTCGGCGGTCTACGAAATGATTGTGAGCCTGCATAGCCTTTCGAGCAGACGACGCCACCATGAATGGGCAAGCACAGCGACAGCAGCGCTCGGTCCGGCGTTTATCGATGAACTGCATACGATGTACGCGCCCGCGCACGATGGGGCGTTCCTGTTCGAGTTCCCCGTTGATTATGACGATCATGCGGATGTGCCGGGCTTCATCGACTATGTACGTGAGATGGACAGTGCCACCTTTACGTTCTATCTGATCGGGCGCGTGATTCCGCGTGCTGACTTGGCTGCGCACGCACTCGATCCCGATTACATCGTCGCCAGCTTCAAAGCAATCCCATTTCCGTGTTTCCCGGAGCTTCCGCTGCGCGAAATTTTGCAGGATATTCGTGGCTATCAAGCGCGCCTGGTGCGGCTTTGGGAAACATACTGGAATACGTTCTTCCATAGCCAAGTGGCGGAGCTGCCTGCGCACTGGTCAAAAGGTCTGGCGGATAAAGAGAACATCCTTGCGGCCAGCGGCGGACGCGGCCTGTTGGAGGCGGTCACGGGCAAAACTGCGGTATTCGAGGCTTTGCCCGCCGATCAACCCACCACTGAAATCGTGTTTGTTCCCGTATTCTTTTCCTCGTATGCCAGCTATGTGTTTTTTGGCTATGGCAATGAGACGGTTCTGTTCGACAGCGAGCGCACCGAGACCCGCATCAGCGAGTTGAACGAGGGCAAAGAGTGGGCACTGGGTGTCGCCAAGGCATTGGCGGATAATACACGCCTGAACATCTTGCGTTTGATCGCGCAGCACGAAGGTCGAATGCATGGTAAATCGATCGCCTCGCATCTCAAACTGTCACCATCAGCAGTCTCACGTCAATTGTCACAACTGCGCGACTGTGGGTTGATCGTCGAGGAACATCACGATGATCAGACCGTCACCTATCGCATGGTCAGCCGCACGCTGAGCAGCTTCCCCGGCAAGATTCTGGATTATCTCTACAGCTAACTTCAATCGAAATGATCCACCACACCGAACGCCCGCCCATCGAACCGAACCGTGTATACAGCCGCGAGGAAGTCGCCGAACTTTTGACGATCAGTCTCAGCACGGTCAAACGCCTGATCGCCTCCGGCCACTTGCGCGCCAGCCAGCCGCCGGGGATGCGCCGCGTCTTGATCCTCGGCACGCATGTCCTCGATCTGCTGGCAGCCAACGAGGTGCGTCCAGCCGTCAGCGCCGCCGCCGATGCGCCGCCCCGTAAAATACGCCGTCGCCGAAATAAAACAGTGCAACTTTAGGCACGCGTAGACGTAATATTTGTGTAGATCGTATATAATCGCGTGTAGCGGAAGTACCGGAGTGTATCTCATGTTGAGCGACCCGAATCCAACTGAATCCAATAACCCGACCCAGCCCGTCGAGCCACAAGCCGAGGCGCGCCAAGAGCGTCCCAAGACCCCGTTGTCTGCGTTCTTTGAACATCAGGCAAATGCCGCGCAAGAAGCGATGCAGGCTTTCGACGCGCTGATCCCACCTGATTTTCGTACCCACAGTCGCGCTGCCAAACGTGAATTTTTGGCTGCCTTCAAGGTGCTGCTCGATGGCGCACTTGCCAGTGTCGAACATGAACTGAACAAGACCCGTCACGCAACTTCGCCCACCGATCAGGGTAGCAGCGGTGACGGTCCCAGCAGCACCGGCCCGACCAAAGTCAAAGTGGAAGTCACCTGAATTGGACTGTCTATGAAACGCGCATTGACGCCCGATCCTGCTCTTTACGTCGTTGCCACCACGCTTGGCGTCGTCGAAGCGCGTATTATCGCGGGTCGCCTCGAAAGCCTGGGTATTCCGACGCTGGTTCATCACGAACCATTGGGGAGCGCACTGGGTTTGACGATCGGCGCGCTGGGCGAGGCCAAAGTGCTCGTCCCCAAGAAGTATTATGAACTGGCGATGGCGACGCTGCACCCCGATGACTCGACCGCTGCCATTGACGATGGCTGGGACGAAGTCTGATCGCCGCGCTTATGCGGGTGGCGTGACCAAGCCGAAGCGCCGCTCGCGCCCCTGATAAGTTTGCAGCGCTTCCCACAGTTCGCGTCGATCGAAGGCCGGCCAGTAAGTCGGCGTCGAATAATATTCGGCGTAAGCCCCTTGCCAGATCAAAAAGTTGCTCACGCGCAGATCGCCGCCCGTGCGGATGATCAAGTCGGGATCGGGTTGCCCCGCCGTGTACAGGTAGTGACTGATCAACGTTTCATCGATCGCGTCCGGCGGCACGCCATCAGCCACGATCTGGCGAACGGCATTGACAATTTCCGCGCGCCCGCCATAGTTGAAGGCAACATTGAGAATCAGTTTGTCATTGTTGCGCGTCAGGTGGACTGCATTATTGACCTTGCGCTGCAACTCTACCGAGAGGCGATTCGGTTCGCCCAGCATCCGTAATTGAACGCCATTCGCGTGCAAGTGGCTCAATTCACGATCGATCACGGTTTCGAGGATGTTCATGATGCCATGAACTTCGGGTTCGGGGCGTCCCCAGTTTTCCGTCGAAAAGGCGTACAAAGTCAGGATCTTGATTCCGAATTCGGAACTGGAGCGCAGCACCGAACGCAGATTTTCGACGCCCGCGCGGTGCCCCATGACACGCGGCAAGCCCTGTGCCTTTGCCCAGCGACCATTGCCATCCATAATGATCGCCAAGTGGTAGGGCACACGCTCTGGAATTACCAGTTTATCGCTCGTCGGGATCGTCTTCTGTAAGGTCATTTCCGCTCACCTAAGCCCACACAATAAGAGTGCATCCAATACAGCGTCAGACGGCCATAACCTCAGTCTCTTTGTGTTTTCCGGTTTGTTCGACGGTCTCGATGTATTTGTCGGTCAGCTTTTGCACCTGTTCTTCACCCGTGCGCAGATCGTCCTCGGAGATCATTTTTTCTTTCTCGAATTCGCGCAGGTCTTCGATCGCACCACGCCGAATATTGCGCAGCGAGACTTTGCTCTCCTCGATGCGCGTATGAACGACTTTGACTAGCTCGCGCCGGCGCTCGACGGTGAGCATCGGCAGGGCTAGGCGAATCAACTGACCATCGTTATTGGGTGTCAGGCGCAGTTCCGATCCCATGATCGCCTTTTCGATGGCCTTGATCGATGACTTGTCGAACGGCTTGATCGTGATCAACATTGGCTCTGGCACGGTGATCGTCGCCACTTGATAGAGCGGCGTGGGCGTGCCATAATAATCGACCAGTAGTTTTTCGACCAACGCAGGACTGGCACGCCCGGTTCGGATCGCGTTCAAATTTTCTTCAAGGGCATGAATTGCGCCCTTCATTTTGGCTTCGGTATCTTTGAGCACATCGCCAATCATGATGACTATCCTCACATCGCGCACGGTAACAGAGTGGGACAGCGAAGGCTGTCCGAGTTGGTTGATTGTGGCGCAGAGCATGATCATTGTCAACGGCTGTGCGCCGTCGAAATAACGCAATCGCCGCGAAACTTCACAGGGTACGCTGTAAAATCGGTCAACAGCGGGTAAAATAATGGCAAAAAGCGTCCGGTTGGTATACGTAATGGTGAAACCAATTAGAAACCACGCCTTGAAGAACCTCACCCCCGGCCCCTCTCCGTCCTCACGGAGAGGGGAGTTGTGCGGTTTGACGCCTCCTCTCTGTGGTGACGGAGAGGAGGTTGGGGGTGGGGTGAATGCGCGAACTTTATCTGGTTTTACCGTAAGATGTGTCTCAATCAACCTATTCAAAGTGTAGGACTTTAGGAGATTTTTCATGCGTGAAGCTGTAATCGTCGCCGGAACCCGTACCGCCGTTGGCAAGGCCAAAAAAGGGACGACCCAAAATGAGCGCTCCGATGACATGATGGCCGCCGTCATCCGGGAGTTGATGCGCCAAACCGAGGGCAAGCTCGACCCCGCCCTAATCGACGATCTGATCGTCGGTTGCGCGATGCCCGAAGGTGCGCAAGGGTTGAACTTCGCCCGCACGATCTCGCTACGTGCCGGACTGCCGATCGAAGTGCCCGCGCAAACTGTCAATCGCTTTTGTTCGAGCGGCGTGGAATCGATCGCCAACGCGGCGTCGCGCATCATTGCTAATGGCGCGGATGTGATCATTGCGGGCGGCGCGGAAACGATGAGCCTCGTCCCAATGACGGGCTTTCGGATGAGTCCAAATCCGTACATGGCCGAGAATGATCCCGATGTGTACATGAACATGGGACTCACGGCTGAGCATGTCGCCGAACAATGGGGCATCACCCGTGCGATGCAGGACGAGTTTGCCGCGCGCAGCCACCAACGTACTGCCGCCGCCACCGATGCGGGCAAGTTCCGCGAGGAGATCGTGCCTGTCGAGATTCACGACACGAGTTTTGGCGCCGACGGCCAGCCACAAGAGCACGTGTTCCAATTCGATACCGACGAGCATCTGCGCCGCGAAACGACGGTCACTGGGTTGGGCAAGCTGCCCGCCGCATTCAAGACAAATGGGACGGTCACGGCGGGCAACTCGTCGCCACTCTCCGATGGGGCGGCGGGTGTGATCATTATGGAACGCGCTGTCGCCGAAAAAATGGGACTCACGCCGCTGGCGCGCTTCGTCGGCTATAACGTGGCCGGCGTGCCACCGAGCCTGATGGGTATCGGGCCGATCAAGGCGGTTCCGCGCGCGCTCCAACGGGCTGGCCTGAAACTGGACGACATTGATTTGATCGAGCTGAATGAGGCATTCGCGGCACAAGCGCTGGCCGTGATCCATACGCTGGAGATCGACCCCGAAAAGGTCAATGTCAACGGCGGGGCGATCGCGCTGGGGCATCCTTTGGGCTGCACTGGCTCGAAGCTCACCGTCCAACTGATGCACGAGATGAAGCGTCGCCACGCGAAGTATGGCATGGTCACGATGTGCGTAGGCGGTGGTCAAGGCGCGGCGGCGATCTTCGAGAATCTGCAGTAGGAATAAGCTATCCCTTTCTGAATTAACCTGTTCTCGTCGGAATTAACCCGTTCTTTTGTGAAAACAGGGACGGGTCTATTTCGTATATCTTAATTTGTTACTATGTTCGCAGCCCATATTTCGTTGCGAAATGATGCCAAGCGCAACGGGTCCATTCAATTGGAAAACATGATCAGGCCATCGCAGGATCGTATTTTCCAATCGAATTCCCACCTATCTTGTATCATCAAATGCTGAAATTTAGACCGTGAGTTTAATGTGACATTGGCAAAGTTGTTACCAATTGGCGATGTCATGGGACGAGATTCTACGCCCGTATCAAGCGAATATCGATTTCCCGTTCCACATACTGCCATTCTTCAGTTTCGCGCAGTGTGCGGGTAAGCTGTTCGAACGCCTCGGCATCATCAGGTGCGTATTCAAACCAAGTGAGAAAATCGAAAGGTTCGGCCATATCGTGGCTGTGATGTAGACGGCGCGCGACGGCAGGAAGGTACTGCATACCAATTTGAATATGATGCGAATTGTGTTCAAGGATGGCATGCCGCGTGTCTTGCGCAAGCGCCCACCAAACCGCCGATTTTTTGATCGGGATCAAAGCAGCACAGGTCGCTTGCGGACGATCGAGCGGGGGTTGAATACGCGCAAGCATCTGCTGCTCACTCGTGTTCACATAGCGTTCATAGCTGGTCACGCCGCGCAATACCCAGACCGTGCCATCTCGCGGCAGCGTGACACCGCCTTCAACGACATCGATATGGGAGCTAGGCGCAAGCGGGCTACCGATGACCGTTTCCATCCGTTTGACCTGCCAGCGGCCTGTTGCGCCACCCACAAAGCTAAACAGTCGCTCTGATATGTCCATAAACCTCGTCCTCCTGTTTGAATGGTCACGTCACACCCATCTAGTCGCCCTAACAGCCGATAAACTTACGTGCCATCGCGCTTCGACTCCCGTGCTCTACCAAGGGGCGATGGGGTGCAGGCGCGACGGTTCGCTATCCCTTGCTCAGCGCCGCGCGCTTGTGGATCACCTCGTCGAGCAACTTTTGGAGTTCATGGATATGGGGCAGCGGCTTATAAATCAGTATATCTGCGCCCGACTGTGCCATCGCGGCAGCCTCCTCCTGGGCGGTCAGTTTATACGCGGTGGTCAACACGATCGGGATGTCGTTCAGCACATGGCTTTGCCGCAACCGAATGCTGACGTTGATACCCGATTGTGAGGGCAGCCGAATATCCAGGATCGCCAACTGAGGCCGCCGCTCGACTTTTCCGCCGTCCACCTCGTCGATCCATTGGATCGCTTTCCCGCCATCGACGAACGACTCGCCGCCGACGCCCCACAACTCGAACATCGACAACAAAACGTCGTGTATATCTTGCTCGTCTTCCGCGATCATCCAAGTGAACATGATTTCCCCTCATGGCCGCTGAGTAAGCATCGAATAATCAAGGCCCATCGCTCAAAATACTTATGGTCAAACTAATCAAAGGCCACGTATGTCTAGGTGTGCCTTCCGACTCCCCTCTCCGTGATGACGGAGAGAGGGCCGGGGGGTGAGGTGAATGCGCGAAGTTTGATTGGTTTTACCATTAGGCGATATTCCATAAACGAACGGTCTTATCGGTGCTAGCGCTGAGTACGGAGCGGCCATCCGGCGCACACGCGATATTCGTGATCGCGTCGGTATGCCCTTCCAATTGCTGCAAGGCGACGCCCGTCCGAAAATTCCGAATATGCAGCTTGGTATCGGTGCCGCCAATGACGATCGTCCGATTGTCTGCCGCATAGGCCAGCCCAAACCCGGCATGACTGCTCAACTGGCGTACCACTTGGTGTGTTTCCGCATCCCATAAAAAAACTTTGCCGTCCTTCTCGCTGGTCACGATCGTTTTGCCATCGGGCGCGATGGCAACGTTGATGATCGGGCTTTGGTGCCCCTTCAATTGATGAAGCTCGCGGCCCGTCTCGACCTCCCAGATGCGCACACTTTTGTCCCAACTGCCCGTCGCCACCGTTTTGCCATCGGGCGCATAGACTACGCCCCAGACTGCCGCCGTGTGACCCGTCAGGCAGAAGCGCTGTTTGCCACTCTTGGCATCCCACAGGCGCGCCGTTTTGTCGAAACTGCCCGTCAGCAGCGTGCTGCCATCGGGCGAAAACGCCACGCCCCACACCGAGTCGGTGTGAGCGCTGATGCAGTGCAGCGTCTTGCCCGTTGCCACGTCCCACAGGCGCGCCGTTTGGTCGCGGCTGCTGCTCAAAAAAGTGCTGCCATCTGGCGAACACGCAATATTCCAGATCGCACCGGTATGACCGAGAAATTGGCGAATCTCTTTGCCCGTCTGGAGATTCCACAACCGGATCGTGTTGTCCACCCCGCCCGTCAGAATGGTTTGGTTGTCGGGCAGATAAGCCACGCCGAATACGGGGCCTTCATGCCCGCGAAAAATAAGCTGTTCGGGCGGAAGCACCAAATTGCGCGTCTTGCCTGTGCTGCGTCCCACTTTTTTTACCGTTAGCAGGCGCGTAATTTCTTTCTCGACCGAATCCAGTAGATCGTCACGTTTATGCAGACTTGCCAACAAGATGCGCGCATCCGTCGCCGCCTCTGGCTTTTGCAGGTACTCCTTCAGACGCGCCAGAATCGAGCGCTGATCATCTACGGCGAGCGTCGCACCCTCGATTTGTTCGCGCATTTTGGCAAACGGCGACAGCGGTACTTCGGGCGGCGGCGGCAGCGGCTTGGGCAATGGTTTGGCGGCGGGCAAAAAAGTCAGCGATTTGCTGAGCGCCAACGCTTGCTGTTTATTTTGTATCCGATAATCCACAAATTGCACCCGCTGCAATGAGGTCGGCAGCTTGGCAACATCCACATCAGCCAGCATGACGGGCAAAATACGCTTGTTGAGGGCGCTGGCGTAGTCGTATTCCAACTGGCAGGCGTGCGAACTTTGCGCTTCCGGCGTCAGCGCGAACAGAAACAAATGGCAGCGCCGGATGCTTTCGAGGATTTCCGACCACCAGTCCAAGCCGCCTGTCAGATGCCGATCGAACCAGATGGCATAGCCCATCGCCTCCAAATCGACCGCTAACGCCTCGACAATGCTGCGGCTTTTGGAACTATAGCTGATAAAGATATTCATGACGTTTGTGCTGTTTCGGTTCGTGTTTTTGTTCATGCTGATTCGTCAATTGGTCTAAGTATAGGGGACTCACACTAACTAGACTATAACCTCAATTATACGAAATCATAACGATCTTTGCGTGGTTTGCAAAAGGGATAGATGTCCTATTCCACCAATAAACCACTCTCCATGTTTTCGATGGTGGCGTTCCCGTTGCCTCAAATTTACCCATGGTGATTGCTTCCTAATTTGCAGAATCGAACAGACGCGGACGGATGCGCCTGCCCAGCGCCGTACCCGTCCATTAATACCGCACGCCTTACCAATTCGACTGATCGTTCACTGTTTAACAGTGCATCATCACAACCGATTGCACTTTATGGAAATACCAGCCGTGTCCACTGCATTGAATCAACTTGGACGCCGCCCACGAAGAATTCCCAGTGCAAATGCGGGCCGGTTGCGCGACCGGTGCTGCCGACCTTGCCGATGATTTGCCCCGCTTGCACGACATCGCCCACGTTGACCAGGATCGTGGTCTGATGCCAGTAGCCCGTGAACACGCCCCAACCGTGATCGATGATCGTCGCGTTGCCGCGTACATGCAGTGGCCCCGTAAACACGACCACGCCCGCCATTGGCGCGAAGATCGGCGCACCCTGCGGCGCGCCAAAATCGTTTCCCGTGTGGAATTGGTTGAACGGCCCGCCATCATACGAACGGCGCGTCCCGAACGGCGACGTGATTGCGGCGGCGACGGGCAGCCCAAACGGTTTGCCGAAATAGCGTTTGGCGCTGTCTTTGCCGACGATCGCCAACAATTTGTCGAGTTCGGGCTGCGTCACCTTCGGATCGAGCAGGTCTTTTTGATCGGGCGGCAAGACGATTTTTTCCGAGTGGTAGCCGCCATCGGTGACTGCGATTGCCCGCGACAGATCGGTTTGGACGCCCACGCCATCGGTTGCCATCAACTGCAGCGGATAGATTCCTGACGCCGTGAATGCATCGATCCCGATCAAAATATGATGCGTCAACCCGTCACCGTCCGTATGATCGACCAGTGCATGTTTCATGAACGTTCCGCTGATGGTGGCTACTTTGCGCATCATGATCAAAATCTCGAAGGAGCGCCCTTGTTCGGCGACAGCAGGCAGCATCGAGAACCCCACGATAGGTGATGGCACATCTAACAGCACGGGGCCGTCTTTGCCCAGCGGAATCAGCAACCGCTGACCGGGGAACAACGCCCCGTCGGCGGGCAAATCGTTCGCCAGCCGCAGCGCCGTCACGCTGACGCCGTTCACGAGTGCCGCCCGGTACAGGGTATCGCCTGCGTCGACCGTGTACACCCGTCCATTGGCGAATTGGCTGCGACCATCCGCGCCCCGCTGGAGCGACAATGGCAACCCCACAAAAAGCGTCGCCGGGTTGACGATCCGGTTCTGGCGCGCGATCTGGTCGATGGTCGTGCCGTAGCGCCACGCCAAACCGAGCAAACTGTCGCCCGGACCGACAATATAATCGGTCGGCACGCCCGGTACGGCGACGATTGCGTTGGGCACGGCGTTCGGGATCAACAGCCGTTGGCCGACACTGATCTGCGCGGGGTTATCGATCCCGTTGGCGCGCGCGATCGATTCAACCGTCGTGCCGTACTGCTGGGCGATCTCGAACAGATTCTCGCCACGCTGTACGACGTGGATCGTCTGCACGGTGGCCGGAATCGCGGTCGCGGTAACGGGTGGCGGCGGCGTTGGCGAGAGCGGAATCCCGGTTTGCGCTTGGCTCGGACTCCCCGCAGTCAGTGAACAGGCAATCATGAGCGCGATCATGCCGAATCGCGCACCTTTAGCGGCAAGGTCAGTTTTTGGCAGATTCATCGAATGTCAATTTATCGCCGATCTCGACGCGATCCAAGATCAACGGGCGCGCCTCGATAAAATACTGGGCGGGCTGGCGCGGTATATATGACAAGCGCCAGGGTTTCGCCAGCACTTTATCGACCACCACGCCATTCTTATCGAGCCAGATCGTGGCAATCGGAAACAGCATAAACAACATGTGGATCGCGGTATCGAGCTTGCTTTCGCGCCCATAAGCGAACAACAGCCCATCGTCGTCGGCCAATCTGCGGCGCAGCATCAGACCTTTGAAATGTCCCCAGAAGCGAGCAGTCCATTCTGCGTGCGCTAATACGACGGTTCCGTGCGTCTCGTTCCGAATCAGGCGAAATTGTGACATAGCGACGATTGCCGAGTCTCATCAAAATAGGCGATCCAGGATTTTCAACGGGACAGACGCAGCAGGCCGCGTCCGCTCACGGAATATACAACACCTGTCCCGCGTACACAAAGTTCGGATTGACGATCCCATTGATCGCCATCAGCGCGGCCAGCGTGACATTGAACTTGAGGGAGATGCGAAACAGGTTCTCACCCGGCTGCACCACATAGGTCGTGCGATACGGGCGCGCTGGAATGGGTGGTTGACCGCCCGCGTTGTTGCCCGGCCCCGGCACGACCAAAACTTGGCCGACGCGCACCTGTGAGATATTCACGATCCCATTGAGCCGCGCCAACGCCTCCGCCGTGATGTTGTACAGCCGCGCGATCCGATAAAGGTCATCGCCGGGCTGCACGATGTACGTCCCGATCCCGTTAACCGTCGGGCCATTGAGCGCCGGCGGGTTATATGGGGCGGTGGGCGCGTTCGTCGGCGCAATTGGCGTGGGCGTGACGAACACAGGGATGATCAGCGTTTGCCCGACAAAGATCAAGCCTTCTTCGTTCAGATTGTTCGCAGCGATGATCGCATCGGAGGTCGTGCCGAAATGGATCGCCAGATCATAGACGGTATCGCCCGCCACCACGATATACGAAATACCGACGGTCGGCACGCCCGGCGTCGAGGTGAACGCCAACGTGAAGGTCGCGCTCGGCTGCGAGGTATCCGTCGGCGTATTCGTGGGCGTGTCGGTCGGGCCGCCGGGTGTATGCGTGAGCGAGGCCGTCAGGGTGATCGTTGCTGTCAGCGTCTCGCTGGCCGTCGGCGTCGCCGTATCGGTCGGACCGCCCGGCGTATGCGTCGGCTCGATCGTCCCTTCGCGCGTGGGCGAGGGGAACGGCGTATCGCTCGGTGTTCCGGTTGGAAACGGCGTGACGGTCGGGAACGGGGTCGCGGTCGGGAACGGCGTCGCAGTGGCGGTCGAAGTAATGGTCGGCGCGGCTCCAGTCACCACCAGCGCGGCATCATCCACATACACATGGTTGTTTTTGACCGCATTCTGCACGCTGCTGCGCACGAAAACCGTAACGCTCGTACCTGCCACCGTCGCATCGACGCTCAACAGCTTGTACTGGTCGTAGAATTCCTGCGCCGCCGACCAGATGACCGCGCCCGCCTGAGCATCCGTCCCGCCGTTCGGATCGATGCCGACCTGTACGCTAACGCCGCCCGGATTGGCACTCAAGTCTGTTGCGTCGCCGTTCGACGACCACACGTTCAGATTGGCGCTGAAACGAATATGGCTGCCCTTTGGCGCGCCGACCGTCTGATAAACGCCGCCGATATGTGTGGCATAAAATGTGAAATATTCCTGTGCCGTGCCGCCGCTATGCACGCGCGCGGGGTTGCCCGCCTTCTGGAAGGTGGGCGGCTGATTTTTGGCGCTCGGATCGGTCGAAATATGCGGCACATTCCAGGGAACCCAACTCGGCGCGACCAGCCGCGAAATATCGCCGCCGAACGCCGCATATATCCCCTCGAAGCCGGGATTTTGCAGAAGATTGCCCGCGACGGTCTGCGCAGCCGCCGAACGTGCTGGCGCGGCGACCAGCGCGACGATGAGTGCCGCCGCCAGCGCCGCCAACCACAGTGGATGCGGTTGCGCCCGCCGTCCGAAATGCCGAACTCTCTGCATGATGCCCCCTTATCGAGCGAGAAAAAATCGATGAAGCGCGTGCTGCCTACTTGCGTACTATTATTATGCGCCGCCGCAATTTACGCTAGTGATCTGCGTTTATGTGTTTATGAGGTGCGGCGATTGCAAAGCCGTAGACCCCACCCCCTAACCCCCATCCCCACTGCGTGGAGAGGGGGAATCACCGTCTTCGCCCCCTCTCCACGTTAGTGGGGTAGGGGGTTGGGGGTGGGGTGAATGGTGATCTCAACACTTTTCCCTGACTTTGTAAAAGCCCTGGTTTATGGGGTGCATTCAATATGGGGGTCGAGATTTTAGTAGGCTTGCGATCACGCCGGGTTCGCCACTACCCAGCGCGCTTATGGCAGGGGCAAATCGCCGTCCTCAAGCAATAACAGAGCACTTTGTCGATAATTTATAGCTCGGATGAATTACCGAACCACTAAAAACGCTACTCAGGAAAAGTCGCGGGCGCAACGAAATCCAAAAGAGCTATTGTATTCCGTAGGTGCCACACTATTGCGATTAGATGCGCGCAAATACGACGTAGAAACTGTAATAAATGCACCGCCGCGCAATACCCGATCTGCTGTGATATTGTCCGTATTTTCACGCCCATCAGTCGCTGAATATGGATACGACCGATGTTGACTGCTTACCCACTCCCAGACATTTCCCAGCATATCGACCGCACCTACCCAGGATGCACCGCCACGCTTGTTATCTCGATCCACATCGCTGGCTTGTACGCTGTTCCAGATAAGCTTGCTGCTATCGAATATGGAACCCCAGGTGAAAAGCATATTATCCGGTCCGCGGGCTGCATATTCCCATTCAGCTTCGTTTGGCAAACGTGCATCACGCTGCTCACAAAAAGCGACAGATTCCAACCACGTAACATCTTCTACTGGATGCTCATCGCCTTTGACTAAGGGTGCGTGCGCCGCTTTACCACCAAGCCGTCCAAACTGGCCTTGCGTGATCTCCGTTTTGTCGATCCAAAATGGTTTTGAGAAACAAATCGATGTTACGGGTAATTCATCGCCAAAACCATTGTTGCTCCCCATCTTGAAGCAGCCCGGCGGTACAAGTGCCATATTCACGCCATCAAAACTCTTGAGCTGCGGCGTCCATTGGCTATTCATGGTCACGGTAGGAACAGGGGTTGGCGTGGTCGTTGGCGTGAGTGTCCAGCGCGTAGCGGTAGCCGTCAGGTTAGCCATATTTTGAGTCTGCGTGGCAACTGCGTGCTCTGTACGGATCGCATTAGCGGAGCCGATTGCATCAGGCGTGTGGGTGCTCGTCGCTGTCGGAGTCTTTGTCCAATTGGTCGATGTACCTGTCAGTTGGGCGGCGGCAGTTTGCATATCCTGGAAATCGAGCGTTAGCGCCAGCGCATTCGGATCGATCGTAATCTCGGTCGGCGGCATAGCCGTGTTGGTACTTGTTGGCTTGTTAGATAGTGTGGCCGTGAGCAGAGTCAGGGTGGGCTGAACAGTGGCCGGCTTCGGAGTCTGGCTCAACGTCAAAGTGAGCCTGACCGTCGGCGACGATGCTGCGGTGAGTTGAGCAGCAACCTTTTGGGTTGTCACGGGCGTCGGCGTCGAATCTTTGCCCGGATTCAGCAGCAGCGGCACGAATACCGCCAATGCCGCCGCAATCACAATCAACGCGCCAAGCGCCGCAAAGATCGGGAATCGTCGGCGCTGCGCGGGCGAATCGCTCACGGCTGCGACGGGGTCTCCTGGCGTAACAGCGGCCCGTGGCGTGCGCGGCGTTGATCCGGGGCGCACATACGACTCGTGGGGCAGCGGTGGCAGCGATTGGTAGGCAGGTTTCGCCATATTCGACAGGCGCGAAGGTGGCAGCGCAGCCAACTTTTTGAGAACGTCGCGGGCGGCGAATCCGGTTGGATTTTTGACTTGCTCGGCCAGTTCGATCAGTGCCGGAAGCTGGCGGAGCAAGGTCGCGGCGTCCGTACTATCGACATCGGTGGTCAAATCGGCAGGCAGCGTGTGCGGCGCATATTTCAGGAGTGCGGCGTACAGCGCATCGGGGGCGGGATCATCGAGCGTTGCTGCCGTACCATCGATCGCTTGCAGCGTATTCAGCCGCATCCACAAAGCGCCCTCGCGAACGAGCGGGATCACCGGGACGCGCAGCTTTTCGGCGTGGAACTGCTCGCGCTTCATCCACTCCGAATCTTCGCCAGCGGGCGTCACTACGACGACCACCACATAGGCCGCCTCGACCGCCGCTTTGATGCTGCTATCAAAGTGATCGCCACCCGCCAAATCGAAATCCCACCACACGGCATAGCCGTTGCGGGTGAGCGCGTTGGCAAGGGTGGCGACATAATCACGCTCATCGCGTTTATAGCTGAGGAAGATATGGCTCACGGCGTACCCATCCTAAAACGTGTAGGGACACTGCTCCCAGCAAATTATAACGCACAATGGTCATCGCCTCTAAACTCCCATAATCGAGCAGCAGGCCATGTCCGCTAATTACCGCAAAAACGATACTCAGGAAAAGTCGCGGGCGCAACGAACCCCGACGTACCCAACCGCAAACAAGGGAGGATTGTTTCTGCGCACAGCCGCACGCAAGGCATCGGCATTGGTGTTGAACCACGAGCCGCCCCGTAGTACGCGATTAGTACTGGCATCCGAAGTGCTTTCGCGGCCATCGTCCGAATTGTATGGATAGGGCTTGTAGAGGCTGCTCGTCCACTCCCAAACATTTCCGCTCATATCGACTGCGCCCACCCAAGATGCGCCGCCGCGCACATTTGCCGCATCCACTTCCGCCGTATGTGCGGCTGCCCAGATCGCATTCGCGTTAAAAAATGTATTTCCCCACGGATAAACCAGATCATCCGGGCCGCGCGCCGAATATTCCCACTCTGCTTCGGTTGGAAGGCGTGCCCCACGTTTGCTGCAAAAATAACTGGCCTCCAGCCAAGTGAGGTTCTCCATCGGACGCTCTTTGCCATCGAACTTTGAAAGCAAGGCAGACGACCCACCCAATGTATTGAACTGCGCTTGTGTCACCTCGGTTTTGTCGATCCAGAATGGCCGGGAAAAGCAAACTTGTGCAGCAGGTCGCTCGTCATCGTAAGGGCTGGCATCCGCACCCATCTTGAAGCAGCCGGCTGGTACAAGCGCCATCGTCACACCAATCATATTTTTGAACTGCGGCGTCCACTGCTTGTTCGCAGTCACCGTGGGGAAAAGTGTCAGGGTGGGCGTGAGTGAACTGATCGGCTCGACTGTGGCCGTCGACTGGGGTGTCGGCGTTAAGGTGCTGGTTATATTCGGTGTGGAGGTCATCGTTTCGGTCACGCTGGCGGTTGGCGACACATTGGTTGCGCTTGGAATCGGGGTCTGGGTTGGTGGTGGCTTCGTCGGCGTCACGGATGGCTGGACTACGAGCGCGGCGGCTGTACCAGATACGCTGACGACTGGCGTCGCGGTTTTCTCTGGATTCAAAATCGGCGTCACGATTACGACCAGCGCTGCCATCGCGATCACCACCAATGCGCCGATCGCTGCTATGATCGGGAATCGAAAATGTGATGCGGACGAGTCGCTCCTGGCGGCTGCGGAAGCTCCCGGCGGCGCTGCGACTCGTGGCGCGCGCGGCGTTGATCCGGGGCGCACATACGACTCGTGCGGCAGCGGTGGCAGCGATTGGTAAGCGGGTTTCGCCATGTTCGAGAGGCGTGAAGGTGGCAGCGCGGCCAACTTCTTGAGCACCTCGCGGGCGGCAAATCCCGTCGGATTTTTGACCTGTTCGGCCAGTTCGATGAGCGCCGGAAGCTGGCGGAGCAAGGTCGCGGCGTCCGTACTATCGACATCGGCGGTCAAATCGGCGGGTAGCGTGTGCGGCGCATATTTCAGGAGTGCGCCGTATAGCGCATCAGGTGCAGGGGCTTCAAGCGTGGTTGCCGTGCCATCGATTGCTTGCAGCGTGTTCAGCCGCATCCACAAATCGCCCTCACGGATCAAGGGGATTACCGGGACGCGCAGCTTTTCGGCGTGAAACTGCTCGCGCTTCATCCACTCCGATTCCTCGCCAGCGGGCGTCACCACCACCACCACCACATAGGCCGTCTCGACTGCATTTTTGATGCTGCTGTCGAAGTGATCGCCGCCCGCCAGATCGAAATCCCACCACACGTCAAAGCCGTTGTGGGTGAGTTCGTCGGCAAGGGCGGCGACATAATCACGGGATAACATTCTGAATTAGCGGACAGTGCAAGCGCACGTGTTATTTCACTTTTTGTCAAAAAGGCAGTCGAGCGGCGATTTGCCGATTGACGAGACCCGCTACTGCGCGTACCCGTGCGGTGTGTTGCTGACGATGATGAC